>CAYGTG010000380.1:0-7450 GCA_964352485.1 uncultured Nannocystaceae bacterium
CAACGACCCCCCCGAAGCCGAGCAGGAGGGCGTGTCCGCAGGCGAGGGGCCGACACGCATCGGCCACGCGCTGCGGACCCGAGCCGTCCGCGCGCTGGACGTGCTGCTGGTGTCCAACACCGAAGGCCCTCTATCGTGGGAGGCGGCCAAGGAGCACTGCGGAGGCCTCGAACTCGGCGGCCTGGGAACCTGGCGCCTGCCCGCGGTCGGTGAGCTGATGTCGCTGACGCAGGCCCAGATGACCGGGCGCGGCTACTACTGGTCCGCGACCCCCGCCGACACGTTTGGCGACACGCCGCTCGTTTGGTACGCCAAGCGCAACCGCGTGGTCACCCGTGGTCGAGACAACCTCGTCCTGTGCGTGAGAGGTGGGTCGGCCGCTGGTTGACGCGCGAGAAGGCCTGCGGCTGATGGTCTACGACCGCACCTGCACGGGGAAGGTTCTTCGCCCCGGCCTGTCTCACGCCTGGGGTTCGGGCAAGGTCCTGTACCGCGCGTTGCGACGCATCGACCACGCGATTGGCGTGAGCAGTTGGGACGACGCGCTGCGTTGGCTCGGCACCGTCGGGGGCGATGCGCCGATCGCCGAGATTCAGTACTGGGGTCACGGAAAATGGGGATTGGCGCGCGTCGACAGCCAAGCGCTGGACGCGGACGCGCTGCAGCCGAATCACCGTTGGGCCCCGGCGCTGGACCGCATCGCCGACCGACTGCTGCCGCAGGCGCGCTCGAGCGTATGGTTCCGCACCTGCGAGACCCTCGGGTGCGTACCCGGTCAGGAGTTTGCGCAGCGCTTCACCGAGCGCATGCAGTGCCGCGTTGCTGGGCACACGTTCATCATCGGCCACTGGCAAAGCGGTCTGCACACGCTGTCCCCCGGCCAAACGCCGCGGTGGTCGGTGCGAGAAGGTCTCAAGGACGGAAGCCCCCAGGCACCGACCGACGCTCACTGGTCACGACTGTGGCACCCCAACACGATCAGTTTCCTGCACGGGGCCATCCCCGCCGGATACTGAGCGCGGAGCGAAGCTCGCCGCTACCGAGACCGTGACACGCAGCGGGCGTTGCCCTCGGCGCAGCGGAACCGGACGTGCATGTGGTCGAGGTGACCCTTCCAGTGCTTGATCACCGAAGGGCTGCGCGGATCCGGGTTGGCGCGACGGAAGTACCGCGCCATCTGATCGTCGGAGAGCTCTCGTTCTGCCAGCGGCATAATGAGCTTCTGCAACCGAACGCTCATGAAGATCTGCTGGACGTTGCCGGTCTCGATCAGAGCTTTGACGAGGAACCAGTTCTTCTCGGCGTCGAAGCTCTCCTCGTCCGCACGCTGCCAGTACCGTTCGCCGCGGGACCCGGGCAGCAAGACGTAGCCGATGTCGACGTCACGGCCGGTCCGATGCGACTTGTGGGGGGACAGACGGCCTCCGTTTCGGTCCGAAAGATCGCCCAGCCGGACCTCGGGAGCATCGGTGAATGCCGCGCCGTAGGCCTCGAACGCCTGCATCAGGCTCTCGACCATGACCTTGTTTCCGTAGACTCGAACCCGGCGCTGTCGCAGCCGCCAGGAGTCGCCTTCGGGCAGCGGGACCCCACCCTCGAGCTTGCCTCGGTTGGGAGCGCCAAGGCTGCGGGTGGGTGCGGCCAGGTCCGCCGCATAGACCCGAAGATCGTCCCCCTCGCGGACCCGCTTGCGGCCACGAAGCGCGGGGTTGAGCTTGCGCAACATCTTGGTCGGCAGTCCCCACTGCGAAGCGAGATCCGCAACCGCCATGGTCTTGGGCACGGTCCAGCGGACCTCGGAAAGGTCGAAGTCCCGCTCCGGGTACGAGACCAACGGCTTGACCACCGCGGTCTTGGTCATCTCTTTGAGGCGGTAGGTGTCTGGAGCCTGGACCGGGGACTCGAACGCCGAGACCTCGGAGAGCTCGATCGTCGTGGGCCGTAGGACCTTCGGCCGTGCTTCGCTCTCTCCAAGCCACCCGCCGGCGAGCGCGAGCGCGCCAACCACGAGGAGGCCTGAAAACATGACGGACATGAAACGCGGACGTTGCACGGCGCCGACACCCTAGCGGACCCCGGATCCCCTGTCACCGCGCCAAGTGCCGTCCTGTGCTGCGGATTCGGGGCCCCAGGGTACATTTTCGTCGTTTTGGGAACACTCCATCCCACCTGGGGCCACCTGGGAACCTCTCGGTCCCATGCCCGTTCAGTCGGCCGGCGCGGTTATCGCAAGGGAGGACAGAAGGTCCATCTCGACGGGCTGGGGTGCGCCGCCGAGCGCGACGCTCGATTGCACCCGTGATCGCGACTGGGCTTTCGCGTCCACGGGGAACGGTGAGTCGAGCCGCACCGTGAGCGTGCCCGAGCCACGCGCGCCGAACTGCGTATCCTCGAGCGCAACGCCCGCGGGCACCTCGGCGGGGCCGGTGGCCGACTGCTCGAAGGTGACGCCCAGGGTGAGCGTGTCGCCCTCCTTGGACTGCAGCGTGTACCTCGCGCGCTGCTCGATCGGAATGCCACTGAGTTCGAAGTGTGTGGTGCTCGCCCAGCTCCCGCCGACGCCCACCGCGTCTTCGGGGAACGCGACGAACAGCTGGCTGAACGACTGCTGAAATCCGGCCAGGCTCGGGCGCAGGTTGGGCGTGGGGACCTCGGGCAGCGTGTACTCCGCGGCGACCCGGCGCCCCCGAGGATCGATGCTCAGACTGCCGCGGCTGTCCTTCATCCCGTCGACGGCCGTGTCCATGGCCATTTTCAGACGCTCGCTCACCCCCTCCATCGGCTCGCGCGTGGCGGAGGTCACCGTGTACGCATACGCGGTGGCCCCGTCCTCGCCGGGCGCCGCGGTGACCGTCATCTGCACGCTCACCAATGGGAGCACCGAAGGGTCGATCGTCTTGTTCCCGACCGTCATCGACACCTGCATCGACATCGCGAGTTGGACCGTCTTGGACGCGCCGGCCGC
This sequence comes from uncultured Nannocystaceae bacterium, assembly GCA_964352485.1. GTDB lineage: Bacteria > Myxococcota_A > Polyangia > Nannocystales > Nannocystaceae > CAJXVA01. The sequence goes on from CAYGTG010000380.1 coordinate 2,966, forward strand.
CGGAGCGAAGCGCAAGGCGCTGCGTGGCTCGGCCCCTGGCGCCTGGAGGGTGACGCTGTCGTCCACCAACGGGACTCGGGACACCTCAGGTTTGGGGATGGGCCACTGCTCGGAGGTTTCGTTCACGGACTCGGGCGCATCGTCCGCTGCAGCGACCGCGGGCTCTGCCGGGACTGGCGTCGCGTCGAACGGCACCGGCGTCGTCTTTGGCGGCGGTGGAGCGGGCGGCGAGGAGCACCCGCCAAAGACCAAGATGCCAGCGAGGATCCTCGAGCGGAACGCCATGAAGGCGGACCGTATCACGCGTCGGTGAGCAGTCCGCGAAGGGCCGCGGCCCCGGGCGAGAGCGTCATGCCCCGCACGGTCGCCAAGTAGAAGGTGCGCGCGGCGGGCAGTCCGACGAGCGGATGAACCCAAAGGACACCCGCGGCAAGCTCTCGCTCGACGGCCCGCTGCGAGACGAACGCAAGCCCGAGCCCCGCCAGCGCGCAACGCTTCGCGGCCTCGGTAGAACCGACCTCGACCGTGGGCCCAGGCTCTCCACCATCGAGCGCTCGGGCCACGACATCGGCAACCGCCGCGCGCGTGCCCGATCCCTCGCGCCGCAGGACCAGCGGGACCCCGATCAGTCCATCGAAGCCCTCCGGTGGGGGCTCCGGACCCACCAACACCACCGTGTCCTGCGCAATCGCGGTCTCCTCGATCTTTCGGTCCCCGCTGGGCGAGCCGGTGATCGCCAGATCCACGATGCCTTCGCGCAGCGCTCCGACTGCGCGGCTGGTGTCGCCGACGTGCACCGAGACGGAGACCCCTGGGTGTGTGCGGCGCAGCCGAGCCAGCACGTCAGGCAGCAAGTACTCCCCGGGAATGGTCGAGGCGGCGACGTCGATGCGACCGACCACACCGGTATCGAGCGCCCCGAGACTGGACGCGGCTTGCGCCCGCAGCTCGAGCATTCTCGCGGCGTACCGGGCCAGCGTCGTCCCATGAACCGTCGCCCGAACACCATCCCGGCCGCGATCGAGCAGCCTCGTCCCTAGGGACTTCTCGAGGCCCTTGATGTGAAAGCTGACGGTGGACTGGCTGAGCCCGAGCGCCTCCGCAGCACGGGTAAAGCCCCCGTGCTCGAGTACCGCCAACAGCGTGCGCAGCTGATCGAACTCCATGGACTACTTGGTGCCGAACATGCGGTCGCCCGCGTCGCCAAGGCCTGGAATGATGTAGCCCTTGTCGTCGAGTCGTTCGTCGACCGCCGGCGTGTAGATCGGCACATCGGGGTGGTGTTTGTGGAAGTTCGCGATGCCCTCGGGCGCCGCGAGCAAGCACAAGAACTTGACCGACTTGGGGCCGGTTCGCTTGACCCGGTCAACCGCCGCAATGGCCGAGTTGCCGGTCGCGAGCATGGGGTCGACAACGATGGCCTGCCGGTCCTCCATCTCGCGGGGGACCTTGAAGTAGTACTCCACCGGATTGAGGGTCTTCGGGTCGCGGTACAGGCCGATGTGCCCAACGCGGGCAGCAGGCAGCACCTTGAGGAATCCGTCGAGCATGCCGGTGCCAGCGCGAAGGACCGAGATGATCACGATCTTCTTTCCCTGCAGCATGGGCGCCTGCATCTTGGCGAGCGGCGTCTCGATCTCCTGCATCTCGACCGGGAGGTCGCGCGTGATCTCGTAGCCGAGCAGCATCGAAATCTCCTCGAGCAGCTGCCGGAAGCCCTGGGTGGACGTCTCCTTGGCCCGCATGATCGACAGCTTGTGCAGGATCAGCGGATGCTCGATCAGGTTCACCATGTTCTTGGGCTCGGTCATCGGACTCTGTGGGGTGCGGGGGACAGCAGCACGCTCGCGTAGACGAGTGCCGCGCAGCCTTGGCGATGTACCGCCTTCGGGCGCGCAACCCAAGCGGAATGCTTGCGCCTCAGGGAACGTCGAGACGGACAGCGGAGTCCGGGTCCAGCGCGAGGGCGACCTCGAGGGTTGCGCGGACCTGCTGCACCAGAAACTGGAGCAGCACCGCGCGGGGCAGCTGACGCCGGTCGTGCCAATCCAGCACCACGGCCTCCACGCCGCCGATGTAGTGCCGCACCGCGAGCTCGAACACCGGCCGCGGCGCCTCGAGGCCGACGCCGTGCATGATCCGCGCGGCCACTTCTTGACGAGAGCGCGTCAGCAGGTGGGTCACCTCGGGATCCGAGCCCACCCCACCGCTGAGCAACGTGCCGTACGCGTGCCCGTGGTGCTCGACGAAGTCCACGTAGGCGGTGATCATCGCGAGGGCACGTGCCGGGCCGACCAAGGCATCTGGGACCGCGTCGAGCGATTCGAGCAGGCCACCGGCAGCATGCTCGATGCTCGCCAGGTAGTAGGCGCGTTTGCCACCGAAGTAGTGATAGAGCAGACCCTTGGAGACGCCGGCCTGCTCGGCGATGGCGTCGATCGAGACCTCGTCGTAGGCGCGGGTCGAGAACAGACGCAGCCCGAGCGTGAGAAGCTGGGCACGTCGCTCGTCAGTCTGCAGACGCGCGCGTCGAGGATCGGCCACACGAGAGCCTGGGCCATTGTTGACCGTGATTCAATGCGGTGCTAAACCCTTTGTTGAACAGGATTCAACTCGATGCCCTACGATCGCGCTCCCTCGGCCCGCCCGATTCCCGTCCGGAAAATGGGGTTTGATTTCAGCAAGGTGCCCAAGAAGTGGTTCTACGACTCGAGCGTCGTCAGCCACATCGCCAACGGTCTGCACCTGGTCTTTCCCGCCGGCGAGCGATTCTTTGTGCGTTCTGTCCGGCACTACCTCAAGCAGATCGACGACCCGGGCTTGAGGTCCCGGATCCGGGCGTTCGCGGGGCAAGAGTCCAGCCACGGCCACGAGCACGAGCGCGCGTTCGAGATGCTCGAGGCCCAGGGCTACGACATTCGCACCTGGCTCGATCGCTATCACCGCATCGCGTTCGACGTGCTCGAGCCGCGGGTGCCCCCGGTCCTGCGGCTCTCGACCACGGCCGCCCTCGAACACTTTACGGCGACCCTGGCAGAGCAAGCCCTGGGGACAGAGTTCCTCGACCACGCGCACCCCGTCATGCGAGACCTGTTGCGATGGCATGCGGCCGAAGAGATCGAGCACAAGTCGGTGGCCTACGACGTCCTGCAGGCGGTCGACGACCGGTACGTCGTTCGCGCAGCGGGCCTGGCCATCGCGGTCACGCTGCTGTTGAGTTTCTGGCGCAGCGCCACCGCCATGCTCCTGGCCCAAGAGGACATCTCGAAAGCCCAGATCGCGCGGGAGCGAGAGGCCGCCCGAGACCGGGGGCAAAACAAGCGCTTTGTCTGGAGTGCCCTGGCCTCGTATCTCCGACCCAGCTTTCATCCTGACCAGGTCGACAACGACGCGCTCGCCCGCGAGTACCTCGAGAGCATCGGCCGCCTCGCAGGTTGAGCGTCGTATCTTAGAAGGGGCCTTTCGAAGAAGCCCCTCGCTGCGGCCGACAAGTCGCCCTAAACCCCACCCGAGATGGGCGCCTGCCGCCGCCCACGTGCTCGATCGAACGATTTCACAAAGCCGCGCTTGCAGGGGGACTACGGCGAGCAGGCGAGGCCTTCGAAGCTCCCGCACGAGCAGCTGTCGGCGGGAAACCAGTTGCCGCTGTTGTGGTCACACCAACGGCACTGACCCGCGGCCGGCACATCGCAGGTCGTGCAGTCGAAGCAATACCAGGTCCCGAAGTTGACGGCGTCGGAGTTGGCGGAGCTGCCGCAGTGCGAGGTCCAGCAGCCATTGGGGTTGAGGCCGCCTGCGTCACACTGGTTGGCGCCCAGTGGAATCTCGCATCCATTGGCCCCGTCGCCGTCGCAGTTCCCAAAGCCAGGGTCGCAGACGAATTCGCAGCTGCCCGCCACGCAGGATCCCGACGCATTCGGACCGGCGTTGCAGGCGTCGCCGCAGCTGCTGCAGTGCATCTGGCTGCCCAGTGTGATCTCGCAGCCGTCGGCCGGGTCGCCATTGCAATCAGCGCTGCCGCCCTCGCATTCGCTGACGGTGCACTGCCCCATCACGCACTCCCCACCGACGCATTGCTTGGGTGTGCCCCCGCACAGCCCGAAGCCGTCGCACGCATCACCGTCGGTGCAGGGGTCGGCGTCGTTGCATCCGCTGCCGGCCGCTTTGGGATCGAACTGACACGTCCCCCCGACACACGCGCCCTGCTGCAGAAAGCAGGTCGTGTTGTCGATCACGCAGTCTGCGGGCCCCGAGCAGGTGCCCAGGTCGGGAGGAAACCCGGGGTCCTCGTCGCCTTCCCCCTCGGTGCTCCCCCCTGGCGTGCCCCCGGTGGTGCTCTCGGAGGGCGGCGGACCATCGGTCCACCACGGGCCAGCGGTGCCATCGCCCGCCTCGCCGAGGCCCAGGCCGGCCGTGACGCCGGTGTCCACAGGGTCGCCAGCAGCGCAGCCGAGCAACGCGAGCGCGCCCAGCCACCCCCATCGC
>CAYGTG010000381.1:0-7432 GCA_964352485.1 uncultured Nannocystaceae bacterium
GTCTTGGGTTCGCGTGACGCGGGGTCGGTGGAGGGACCCACTGGTGGGCCGCGACATGCTGATGGGCATGGCGCTGGGGGGCTTGATCGGCCTGGCGGTCCTCGTGCGCATGTTGTGGGTGGGTGATGGTCCGACGCAGCTGCCCATGCAACTCGAAGCACTCCTGGGCCTGGGGCCGGCGGTGGGAATCGGAATCGGTGCCGTCTGGGGTGGTGCTGTGGGCGTGATGCAGGTCTACGTGATGTTCCTGTTTGTCCGCTGGATGGTTCGCAGGACCTCCGTCGCGGCGGGGCTGTTCTTCTTGCTGTGGACCGCCGTGGAGTTGCTCCGCTTCGGGCGTGCGGACCTGAGCCCGACCGATTGGGTGGTCGGTGCGATTGGAGGGGTGCTCGTTGCGGCGATCCTCGCGGTGCTGATCGTTCGCATCGGCTTGCTCGCCCTGACCGCGGCCCAAGTCCTGCTCAATGTGTTGGTGAGCTTCCCGCTGAGCGTGGAACTCACCGGCTGGTACGGCACGGCGACCGGGGTCGCGATGGCCTTGGTGCTCACGCTGCTGGGCGGGTCGCTGTATGTGGCCCTGGGTCGTGCTCAGGCCAGCGACCGATTCAGTCGGACGTCTCGGACTCGCGCGTGAGTCGGGCGTCGGATCAGCCGAAGTTGTGCTTGAAGCCGGCGATCAGCGTGAATCGCTGCCCAGGCCGAAGCCCAAACGGGCGCCGAGAGACCGCGTAGCTGGCCCGCGTGGCGTTCCCGAGGTTGAGATAGATCTGGGCCCGGGGGGTGAGGAAGACGTTGCCGCCCAGGTCGAGGGTGACGAAGCGGTCGATGCGTTCTTCGGTAGGGATGGCGCCCGTGCCGGGTACGTCCCGCATCTGCCCGTTGTACTGGAGCTGCGCATGGGTACCCCACCGGCGCATGCCGCCGGCAAACTGCAGGGACGCGACGTGCTCGGGAACGTAGGGCACCTTGTCGCCGCGTTCGACCTCGCCCAAGAACGGGCTGGAGGACGAGAACGTGTTGGAGAAGCGCGACCACGTATAGGTATAGGTCGCGGTGGTGTCGAGCCACCCCGCGCCCGCGAGGTCGGCCCGATATCCGGCGAGCGACTCGGCGCCCGCGATGATGACTTCGCCACCGCTGAACTGCGCCCCGACTTCGCCCGGGTCACAGCCCTGCGAGAAGGTGCAGTTGCTGACCAGGTTGGAGTAGTCGTTGGCGAAGGCGATGCCCTCGGCGCGAAATCCACTGTGCGTGGCTCGTAGGCCAGCCTCGTAGTTGATGCTGCGCTCGGTTTGCACGGACGCGGCACGACCCGGTGCTCGGGGCGAGAAGCCCGAGTGCACACCGCCGAGCACGCCGAGCCAGGGCGTGGCCTGCACGTGGATACCGATGCCGGGCAGGAAGACGGTGTCGACCGAAGAGGTGGTCTCGGGGGTGAGGGGCGCCCCGGTGGGATCGGGCGTGAGGTCCTCGAACTGGGTTCGAATGACCTCGACCCGGGCACCGGGGCTGATCGTGAACCGGTCGACGATACGGATCTCGTCCGCCACATGAAACGATCCGGCCAATGCCTCGCCTCGGTTTTGGGCGACGATTTGCTGAGTCCCCGCGACGAGGGAGGGGGCGCCGCTGCGCATCGCGTATTCATCCTCATCTTCGACCCTGGAGACCCGGTCAAAGTGCAGGCGCGCACCCACCTCGATCACCTGATCCACGTACCGGGTATTCGGAGAGATGCGCAGCGTGTTCTGCCAACCCTGGGAAACGAAGTCCCGCTGGTTGGTGCCGATGAGCAGGTTTTCTTCGGTGCCGGTCGAGTCGGACTCGCCGCGGAGTACCGAGAGGTAGATGGCATTGGTTCCCGAGGTGGGGTCCTGAAAAAACGCGTAGGGGTCGGGCGCAGCGGTCCCAGCGAAGCGATTGAACTTCGTCCAGGCGCGCGAGAAATCGTGCCGATACAGGGTGCTCTGATACTCGACGATACCCGTCGCGACGAAGTAGGCGGCCTGCATCTGCGTGCGCCACCAGTCCATGCGGTCCAGGGATGATGCTCGGTAACGGCGGTAGGGGTTCTCCTCGAAGTCCTCGTCGGTGAGCCCGAGGTACGTCTCGTTGGAGACCTCGGTCGAGAGCCCGAACTTCACGTCGAACTGCTGGTAGACGCGGGCCCCGGGGTCTCCGTGCAGCCGCGCCTTGAGCATGAACTCGTTCTTCCGAAAACCCGTGTCGCCGCCTCCGTCCAGATCCTTGAAACCGCTGGCACGAACCCGGGCGCCTTCGAAGAGCACGCCAAAGCGCTTCCAGCTCTTGCCGGCAAAGCCGTGAAGCTTGCCGTAGCCCCAGGTTCCCGCGGCCACGTCGATGCCCGTCTCGAGCTCCTGCGGAATCTCCCGGGTCTTGAGGTTGATGGCACCGCCGATCGTGTTGGGGCCGAAGCGAACCGCGGCCGGGCCCTTGAAGACCTCGACCCCGACAAGCCGCGTCGTCATGGGGAAGTAGTAGGCGGCTGGTGCGGAGTAGGGGGCGGGGCCGAACAGGATGCCGTCCTCCATGAGCGTGACCTTGGAGCTTCGGTTGGGGTCGGCGCCACGCAGGCCAATGTTGGGGCGCAGCCCGTAGCCATCCTCGCCACGCACGTACACGCCGGGGACCGAACGCAGGACTCGGTGGATGTCGTCGTGCTCCTCACGCTCGAGCGTCTCCTCATCGACCGAGTGCGCCGAACCAACGATCCGGGGCTGCTCCTCGAGTTCGCCGATGATCGAGACGGTGGGGGTGGCCGCATCGAACTCGCCGTCCACGGGCGCTTGGGAATCCTGCGGCGGTGCGGTTGCGTCGCGCGGTCCGGCCGGGTCCGCAGCGCTGGTTTCGTCGGCCTCGGCCGTGGCTTCTTCTTCGTCGGCGTCGAAGTCGGAGAGGTCCACGTCCACCGCGTCGTCATCGGGGCTGCAGCTGGCCCCGTGCGCCCCGTTGCCCGCCGCGAGAGCGACATTGGAGGCGCTCCCTGCGGCGCAAAGCCCCAGCAAGACCGCAGTCAAACGCGCATGCTCCATGGGCCAAGTAATGAAACTGATTTTCAAATAAGTCAACGACTGGATTTTTGGGGCAAACCCAGCGCAATCTAGGCATCGGGCCAGTGATTTCGATATGCAAAGACGGATGGCTCGAGCGGATGGGGGCTCGGTGCGGCTCCAAAGCCTCTGAGGCGTGACCGCGGCCTCGTGCCCGCGTTGCTACGGGGAGCGCAGCGACGTGCCCGACTCCGCGTCGAACAGGTGAAAGCGCGTGACGTGAAGCGGAACGACGTCGCCGGGGGCGGGCCCGCGGCTCCCTTCGAAGGCCGCGACGAAGGGCGCGTCGCCAACTGTGGCATGCACATGGACGTGGGAGCCGAGGGTCTCCACGAAGCGAACCGAGGCGTGGAGTTCTGCCTCGGATTCGGGGCATCTTCGGGCGTCTTGGGCTCGGATCCCGACATCGACCGCTCGGCCCTCCGTCAAGCCGTCGAACCCGGTCACGCCTTCGAGCGGCAGCGAACTGCTGCCGTCATCGAACTTCAGCGACGTCCCTCGAATTGTCGCTGGGACCATGTTCATGGCCGGAGAACCGAGGAATTCCGCAACGAACCGATTCGCGGGTTGCTCATAGACCTCCAGTGGCGGCCCGGACTGCTGAACATGTCCGCCTTCGAGGACGAATAGGATGTCGGCGAGCGTCATGGCTTCCACTTGGTCGTGGGTCACGTAGACGCTGGTGGCGTCGTGAGTGTCGTGAAGTCGCCGGATGTCGACCCGAACTTGGGTGCGCAGTGCGGGGTCGAGATTGGAGAGCGGTTCGTCGAACATGAACAACGCAGGGCGGCGAACGATGGCCCGTCCCATCGCGACGCGTTGGCGTTGTCCCCCGGAGAGCTGCCGAGGGTAGCGGCCCAGGAGATGACCGATGTCGAGGGTCTTGGCGACCTCCGAGACGCGTGCCTCGATCGTCGCGGCATCCGTCTTGCGGAGCTGAAGTCCGAACGCCATGTTGTCCCGAACGGTCATGTGCGGGTACAGGGCGTAGGACTGGAACACCATTGCGATGTCCCGGTCCCGAGGCGGGAGTGCTGTGACGTCCTGCTCGCCGAACAGGATGCGTCCGGCGGTCACCTTCTCGAGGCCCGCGATGAGTCGGAGCAGCGTGGACTTGCCGCATCCCGAAGGCCCGACGAGCACCGCAAACGCTCCCTGAGGAATATCGGCGTCGATACCGTGGAGTACGGTCGTCTCACCGAAGCGCTTGGTGACCGACTGAACGTGGACGGAAGTCATCTCAGAACTCAGATCTCGGGCTTGTACTCGGCAGCCGGGATGTAGATCGCGCTGCCGATGGGCGGTACGGAGACCTCCAGCGTGCCACTGCCGCTGACGACCACGCGCTCACCGGTCAACGCATCGACCAGCTCAGTGCCCGGCGGGGCGAGGACTGCCATCGCCTCGTCGCCGTTGCGGGTGACGCTGTCGTGATCCTGATGCGTGTTGAACACGACCAGGGCGTAGCTGCCCCCCGCATCCCCTCCGGCTCGCTCGAACGCGAGGATGCCGGCGTCAGGCTCGTCGCCGGTGTTGGGCGTGGAGTAGGCGACCACAAGGCCGCCGCGCCGAAGTGAGGGGTAAGCGCTGCGGATTGCGATCAGCCGCTGGGTCCACAAGAAGGTCTCCCCGGCGGTGTTGAAGTCGGTGTCCCACATGCGCTCGCGGTTGGCCGGGTCGTTGCCTCCCTCGAGCTCTTGCTCGGTCCCGTAGTAGATGCACGGGATGCCCTGCGCGGTCATCAGGAAGACGAGGGCGTTGTGCAGCAGGGCCCGTCGTTCGCCCTGTGGGCGGTCGCGCAACCAGAAGAGGAAGCGGGCCACGTCGTGGTTGTCGAGGAAGTTGATCGGGACCTCTGAGGGGATCAGGCCGGTGCTGTTGGCCATGGCCTCGGTGCCCCAGTGGGTCGAGCGTTGCTCCCACAGGGACCGGATCTGGTCGGTCGGGCCCGCATCCTGAAACACGCCGCGCACCGCCTGAAAATGCTGGGAGAAGTAGAACGCGCTGTCGAGCTGGTCTCCGGTGATGGGCTGGCCATCGGGCACGCACGACTGCTCTCGCTGTAGCGCCGGCTCGTCGGGGAGGTCCTTCTTGGTGAAGCTCCCGATCAGCTCGTCGTTGCCGTCGAAGATCTCTCCGAACATCAGGAAGTTCGTCTTGCCCGCAGCGGCCAGCCGTGTTCGGACGCGCTGCGTGAAGTAGCGCCAGAACTCGCCTTCGACGTGCTTGATGGTGTCGATGCGGAAACCGTCGGCGTTGGTCTTCTCGATCCACCCCGCGTACACATCGACGAAGGTCTCCTTGACGTCGCAGCGGGTCGTGTCGATGTCCTTGAGCCCGCCGGGGAAGTCGCCGTGCAGCAGCTGGTCGGGGTCGTCGAAGTTCACCGTGCGGCCCTTTCGGTTGTAGACCGCGGGGTCCCTGAAAATCGCGGGCTCCGGTGGAACGTGGTTGGTCGCGGGATCGTACTGAAACACAACCGGCGCGGGGCCGGCTTCGCCCAGCGACGTGAACGCTTGAATCCCGCGTGGGTCGAAGTCGGGGTCGTACTCGGTGTAGTGGCGGAACTCTCCGACGCCGTTGCTGCCCTGCAGCGTGATGTCGGGAACGCCGTTGAGGTTCATGTCGTAGTAAAACGCTTGGCCGACGTGGTTGGTGACGATGTCGATGACCACCTTCATGTCGCGCTGGTGAGCGGCGTCCACGAGCGAGCGCAGGGCGACGAGGTCGCCGAAGTGCGGGTTGGTGGCCTCGAAGTCCTGCGTCCAGTAGCCGTGGTAGCCGTCGAAGTTGGCGTCGGTATCGACATTCTTGACGACCGGAGAGATCCATACCGTCGTCACGCCGAGCTCGTCGAGGTAGCCGAGGCGGTTCTCCAGGCCCTTCCAGTCCCCGCCCTGATAGCGGGCGAGGTCGTCACCGCGGACGCCCTGGTCGTTGCCGAAGTCGCCATTTTCGAACCGGTCGACGAGGACCTGGTAGATGACCTCATTGCGCCAGTCATCGACCTCGGTGCTGAGATCGATGGGGCCCTCGAAGCCACCAAAGTCCATGCAGCCGCCGAGGGTGACGGCGCCAATCAGAGCGAGCGCGGATGCGATGCGATTCATCTTGATGTTCCGTGGCGGGGTGGAGCCCGAAAGGGCGAGCGTTTGGGGGGAAGCGAAGGGCGGCTCTGCCGGCCGCAGCGGCAGGGGCCTTTTCGAAAGGCCCCCCATAACGAAATCAATCACGGAAGTAGCTGGTGGATCCGAACCACCACTCGGCGTTGAGTCCTACGTAGTGGTCGACCGGGCGCAGGCCGAACACGTCGTCGCGCGGGTAGAGTCGGCGAGCGCCGGCGTCACGAATCGAGGCCAGGTAGACCAGCCTCAGGTGTGGTCGCTGGTAGTTGCCGCGTCCGCCGGGCGAGAGGAAGGGCATGACGCCAACGCGGCCCATCTGACCGAACTGAGGCTGAGGATCCTCGTCTTGATTGATCAGGACCCCGCGCCGCTGGGCTTGGTAGGATCCCTCGAGGGACAGGCCGCCGCCACCCTTGCCAAACCAGTAGGTGGGCCGTGCAATCACGATGCCTTCGCCGAGGTCGGCGGCGTCGAGGCCCGGGCTCGCGTTGCGGAACAATCGCCAGTAGCTACCCAGCAGGACCCCGAACGGACCCTTTTCGTAGTTGCCGCTGATCGCCGCGAGCACCTCTCGAGCGCCCTTCGAGGTGCGGTCGGGACCGAGCTGGGTGGGCGTGGCCCACTCGCCGTAGGCCGCGAGACCCCCGGCATACCGGAACACGAGGTTGAGGTGCGTGGAGCGTGAGCCCGTGAACAGTCCAACCTGCGTGCCCACAAGGAATCCGGTGTCGAGGGGAAGGTCTTGGAACTGGCGGATGTCGGTCTCTTGCTGCGCCGCGGAGGTGTAGTGGACCTCGCCGTAGAGCACGGGCTTGACGCCGCCGGCGTCTCCGACGGGGAAAATGTTGCTGACGCGGGCGCTGCTGATGAACTTCTGACGGTCGGTGATCGCAACCTGCGCCTCGCCGATGCGATCCAAGGGGAGCGGGCGGGGGCTGGTCTGATAGAAGAACGGGCTGCTGGGCTGGTTGATCCCGGTGTGAAGTCGGACGGTCAGGCTGTCGAGGAACGTGTACGACAGGCCTCCACCGACGGTGTTGAGGTTGTCGAGCGGCCAGAAGTCCAGGAGGTAGATGTCGTCGCCCCGATACATGCGCGAGCCGACCCAGATCCGAAGCCGGTCGGTTCCGAGGCCACTCTCCTCGACATAGAGGTTTCGAATGCCGAGGGTGGCGTCGAAGTTCCCGGTCGTGTGGAACAACGGGGAGCCCAGCGCGAGCGTGCTGACGATGCGGG
>CAYGTG010000382.1:0-4992 GCA_964352485.1 uncultured Nannocystaceae bacterium
AACTGCCCCAGACGCACCTCAGCACCCGGAATCAAACTGGTCGCCGCTCTAGCAGGTTGAGGAAGAAGCCCGACACGACTTCTCACTCGTCCTTTTCGCTCCTGGCGGCGTCGCCAGAACTTTCAGTACACCCAGTACAGCTGCGTTTTGGCTCCTACCCAGGAGCGGAAAACCCTTCGCGATCCGCCGCGCCGGGTTTTTCCTCAACCTGCTAGACCTCATGATGCTTCGAGTGCCGACTGAACGCGAGGCCCGGGAGAAAAATCCCGAGCATCTGCACGCCCAGTCCGAGAGCTCCCAGGGACCCCGACCAGTTTCGACTCAGGAGGCTGGCCACGAACATGAGCGACACACCGGTACCGCAGACCACGGTGAGGACCTTGAGGCAGCCCTGGTGAATCATGGGTCCGCGACGTCCCGTGAATGCGAACACGAACAAGGACGTCGTCGCAGCAACAAGCAGGAGCAGCATTGGCGTGAGCAGCCCAAGCACGATGAGGATTGTGACGCCACCGCCATTCGAGTCGTCGCTAACCCCGAAGCCTGGGAGCAGGGTGACGACGCCGACGCCGCACAGGAGGCTGGAGAGTCCGAGCATGAGCCCGACCAGACCCGCGACCAGGCGGTGGTGGAGTGACTGATGAGGGGACCCAGGTTCTGACATTAGGCGGTGGGGGTCGGCAGCTCATGCGACGAACCTTGGACCCGGCCCGGCTATTCCGCGGATGCCGCCCAACTCGCGCGGCTCAAACGATGCGGTTGGCTCGCGCTCTTGGGGCTGGCCTGCGTTCGTCGTCGGTGTCTCTGCGGGTGACGCGCGGCATCGCAGATCTTTTTTTGCGATGAGGTGAGGGAGTCGGGTCGCGCGTGCGCTCAGAGGGTGCATGACCGCTTCAACCCGTTTGTTTGCCCCTGCGCTGTGCGTACTCGCGCTGGGTCTGTCCAACCCCACGCCCGCCCAGGCCGGTTCACGCAGGAAAAAGGTTCAGATTCAGTTCCAGAACAACGCCTACAGCCAGTCGATGCGCTGCACGCTGACCAAGGTCTGGGGCTCGCAGAGCAACCCTCCGACCCAGGATATCGGCCGCTACGTCATCCGAGGCCGCTCGAGCCGTCCCGAAAACCAGCGTCATCTCCCCGTCGTGAAGGAGGCCTGGATCTCCCCGGTGGTCCGCCGCCTCAGCGGAGAATACGTCTACCCCAAGCTACAGATGACCTGCGCGCTTGACGACAACTCCCACGGCGGAAACGAGGCCACGAGCCAGCTTTGGGATCATGCCGCGAGGAGCTTCGACGACTACCACCTGTGGGCGAGCTGCAACCACGGCGCTCCGTGTGGCGAGGTGGTGGAGCGATGAGGGGCCGCTCGCTGGCCTCGTGCGTGGCTCTTGTCGCCGCGATGGGGAGGGCGTCGACCCCGGCGATGGCCAAGCCGCCCATCGCCAAGCCGTTCAACCCGGCGAGCCGCCCCAAGCCGCGGGTCGGGGTCGTGGGTGCGGGCCCCGAGCTGCCTCGCGACGCGCTCAAGAGTGCGACCTTGCGGTTCGAGTCTCCACGCGCCCAGGGATCGCTGCGTAGCCTCGCCGCTCGCAAAGTTGAGGTCGCGCCAGGAAAGAACCGGACGCTGGGGGTGATTGCCCGCGAGTGGTTCGCCGAACATGACCGCTTCGAAGCGCTGGACTTCGGGTCGTCCTATCTGTGGAAGGTGGCTCAGCACGCGGTCATCGACGAGCTTCGACGCCGCCGTGTTCGGCCCGAGCCCGCTTCTCCCGGTCCTGAGGCGGTCGTGGGAACCAGCGACCCTGAGGTAGCCCTCAAAGGCCAGCGGATCACGGCGGGCATCGACGACTGCATGCAGGGCATTGCACCCGACCGGCGAGCCGCGGTTGGACTGTACCTGCAGGGCATGTCGGTTCCAGAGGTCGCGCGAGCGCTTCAGTGGAACCGCAAACGGGCCGAGAACCAGGTGTATCGCGGACTCGCCGATCTGCGCCGATGCCTGCTGAGCAAGGGACTGCGACCATGAAGAACGATTCCGATGCACGCACGCCTGACGATGACGTCCTCGCGATGCGAGCCCTGCTGCGCGACCGACCCGCTCCGCAAGGCGATGCCTCGGTGTCTGCTGAGACCTTGCATGCGTTCCTCGATGGCGAACTCCCGGCCCCGGAGGCACGCGCGGTCGCCCTGGCCCTGGTCGCAGATCCGTCCTTGGCTGAGGATCTGCGGGTCACGGCTGGTTTGAAGCGCGCCAAAAACGAGTCGGTGGAAGCCGAGGTGCCGGCGAGGGCCTCGCGCTCTCGTCTGCTGTGGGCGAGCGCGGCTGCCTTGGCGGCTGCCGTCCTTGCGTTGTGGATCATGCGTCCGCCGGCCCCAAGTCCTGGGGGCAGTGAGGAGATTCGGGCCGGCGGTGAGACCAGCCCAATCGTGTCCAGCGTGGTCGGCGAGAGCTTGCCGCGCGACGCGTTTGTCTTGACGTGGTCCGGTGGTCCGAACGAAGTGACGTGGGATGTTCAGGTGACCACTGAGGAACTCACGGTCGTGTTTCAGGCGTTCGATCGAGAACAACCCAGCGTCCGCGTCCCCGCGTCCGTCCTTCGCGATCATGCGGCGGGGACGAAGCTGCTGTGGCGGGTCACGGCCGTCGATGCTGCGGGTGGGCGGTCACGTTCGGCAGCCTTCCGGGTTCGCCTTCGATGATCGCGCTGCTTCTGGCCTTGGTCGTCGCCGGAGGTGTCCCCACCACGCTCGAGGCGTGCGACGAGGCGACGTTCGCTCCCGAGACCGCGCCCCAGGCGTACACCTGCTATTCCGCGATCGCCCAGACCCAGCCGGAGGCGAAGGTTCTCGAGCACCTCGAAGCTCGGGTGCTCGAACACCCTGATGATGGGCGCCTGTGGCTCACGCTCGGCGGGCTACAGCTCGACCGGGGCGTCACTTGTGAGCCCGCCCTGCGCCGTGCGATCGAGACGCTGACCGCGGCGGGGCAGGATCGCTACCGCGTGCAGGCTCATCTCAACCTCGCCAACCGGCTGGAGTACAGCGGTGACATCGATGCTGCGCTCGAGCAGTTGGCGCTGGCGAGCTCGGTGGCGGACACGACCGGGCACTGGCTTCTGACGACGATCGCCGCGCTGGAGCAGCAGCGGGCGATCATCCGCTACTCGGCAGGAGACATCGTCCAAGCCCAAGCACGGCTGGAGGCGATGTTGGAGGGGTTGCCCGAAGAGGCCCCTGCGATGGTTCGTCAGCGTCTGCTCGTGGGGATTCGAGACGCAGCGGTGAACCTGGGGAGACCGCGCGAGGCGCTGCGGTGGTCGAGGGCGCTGGTGCAGGCGTGTCGAGACGCGGACGACGACTATGCATTGTCGAGCGCGTTGGCAACGTCGGCCCATGACGCCCATGAACTCGCCCAAAGCCGTCATGTCGTAACCGCCGACGAGAGCTACCGCAACGCCTTGCGGGCCGCGCTCGAGGTTGCGGGGCCCGCTGGAAACCGCTTTGTGGAGACCACGGTCACGCTGCGCTTGGCCGAGATCTCCGAGCCTGATGATCAGCTCGCGCTGTACGAGCGATGCGCCGGGCTCGCGATCGAGATTGAAGATGAAGACCGGCGTGCACGCTGCGAAGCAGGCCGAGTCATCGCGCTGTGCCGCACGGATCCCGCCGCCGCGCAGTTCGCCGCCGATGCGCTCTCCAAACGCGCCGCGGCGCTGGAGGTGGCCGAGCTGTCTGCGCACGCACATCGAGCCCAGGCCGAGCTCGCGCGGGCGTCTGGGGACCTCGATCGAGCGTGGGAGCACTGGTCCGCGATGCTGCGGGCGCTCGATGAACGCCGAGATGCACAGACCACCCGCGAGGCGCGTCGCAACGTTCACGCGGATCGGATCGGCCACTTTCGCGAGGTGGCGGGCGTGCTGCTCGAGGCCGGTGAGATCGACCGGGCACTCGTCGTTCTCGAGTGGATGCGGGCCCGCGACGCCAAGGAATGGGCCGCCCAAGTCCGCCTCGAGGCTCCGACCCTGCCCGAAGTCACGGTGAAGTCCATCCAGGCCGCGCTGACGCCCCACGAGGCGCTCGTGGTCTACCTCGTGGACGAGCCCGGCTCATGGGCGCTGGTGGTGACGCCGCTGGCGGTTCACGTTGCTTCGCTTCCCGGCGAGGCGTGGATCTTGCCGGCCGCGGAGATGTCGACCGTGCTGCTCGCCGACGCGACGGCCTCGAGCACGCCCAGCTCGCGGCTCTATGACGAGCTGGTGGCGCCCGTATCCGCTCAGCTGGGCCCGGACATCGACCAGCTGGTCATCGTCGCAGATGATGTCCTCAGCCGGGTTCCGCTGGCTGCGCTCCCCGATGGGCACGACTCCTCGCTCCTCGATCGACAGGGGGTCACGATGGCGCCTTCGGTGGGTCTGTGGGTCTCGCTGCGAGCGGCTACGGGCCCGGCCAACGACAGTGGCGTTCTCGCGCTCGCGGACCCGCCGACGTCTGCGCATCGCGGCGCCGATCGAGCGTCTTTGCCCTCCCTTCCGGGGGCGCGCGCCGAGGCGGAGTACGCCTATCGCCTGCTTGGAGGATCGCTTCGGGTCGGCGACGAGGCCTCGGCGGGCGCCCTCGACAGCGCCCACACCTTCACGGTTCTGCACATCGGCGCACACGTCATCATCGACACCGATCAGCCGGAGTCGAGCGCCGTCGTGTTGGCGGCGGACGACACCCACGACGGGGTGGCCTCGCTCACCGAACTGGGAGGGCTCGATTTGGACGGAACGCTGGTGGTGCTCGCTGCGTGTCAGGGCGCTGAGGGCAACGTGCTGGCAGGGGAGGGGCCGCTGAGCCCGGCGCGTGCTCTGTTCGTCGCCGGAGCACGTACCGTCGTCGCTGGGCTCTGGCCGGTTCGCGACGACGAAGCCTCCGATCTCTTCCAACGCTTCTATCGACACCTGGACGCCGGGGTTCCTGTGGCTCGTGCGCTCGCCAAGGCCCAGGCCG
>CAYGTG010000382.1:5002-7427 GCA_964352485.1 uncultured Nannocystaceae bacterium
GGGAGTCCCCGCGTCCGCGTGGGCGGGATTCATCGTGATGGGTGACGGCGAGTTTCGGTTGCCGCCACCTTCGGGGCCGCCGCCCTTGGGTTGGGCCCTGCTGGCAGCGTTCGTCGCCGGCGTGCTCGCGTACGGCCTGCTGCGCGCCACATCGCGCGGCGCGACACCCGGCGGTCCGTCCAAGGCGTAGCTTTTTCTGCGCTGTCCGCTGACAACGTGCAGGGAAGCCTGCAGTCTTGTGGGGATGCTTCGCTGTGCCCGTTGGACCCTGTCCGCCCTGCTTTGCACAGGGATCGTTGCCTGCGGCGACGACTCGCAGGCGGGTGGAGAGACCGAGGGAGGCTCGTCCTCGGCGAGCTCGAGTGGCACGGCGTCGGGCTCGACCAGTCCCACGCTGGGCGGCTCGTCGACCGCGGACAGCACGGCGGCCAGCGGTCTGGTGGACCCGGACTCGACCGGTCCATCGGAGCCGACGAGCACGGGCGGAGATCCGAGCGGACCCGATGTCCCGGTTGTCGACTGCGACGACTTTCCGAGCAGCATCGACGGTGACTCTTTGATAGCGCACCTCGCCGAGCTGCAGGCGATCGCCGACGAGCATGGCAACAATCGTTCGGTCGGGACGCCGGGGTTCGACGCCTCGGCGGACTACGTCCGGGCTCGATTGGCGTCCGCCGGCTACGACACCGCCGTGGACCAGGACTTTGAGGCCACGGTCTTCGAAGAGCTGTCGCCGACGGTGTTCAGCTCTTCGGCGCCGGTGGACCAGACCTATGTGCTCGAAGACGACTTCTATACGGCGCGCTACTCGGGCGCGGGCACGGTGAGCGCACAGGTGGTGCCTATCGACATCAACCTCAGTGGGAACAACGACAACAACAGCGCCTGCCAGCCGGACGACTTCGATGGCTTTCCGCCGGGCGCCATCGCGCTGATCCAACGTGGATCCTGTACGTTCATCAACAAGATCAATCGCGCCGAACAGGCCGGAGCCTCGGCGGTGATCCTGTTCAACCAGGGCGGGAACGACAACCGGATGGATGCGTTCTTGGCCGGGATCGACCCCGACAACACCAACAACCCGCCCACCGTGGTCACGTCCTATGCCGTGGGGGCCGCGCTTGCCCAAGCGGGAAGCGTCGAGGCAACCATCGACGTGGATGCGGTCACCGAGCAACGCTCCACGCGAAACATCCTGGTGGAACGCACCGGCACAGACCCCGGTCAGGTGGTGATGTTTGGCGCACACCTCGACTCGGTCGCCGCGGGCCCGGGCATCAACGACAACGGGACCGGCAGCATGGCGATGCTGGCGATCGCAGAACGTCTGGCTCAGTGCGACCCGGCTCGCACGGTGCGATTCGCTTGGTGGGGGGCAGAGGAGATCGGGCTCGTCGGCTCGCGACACTACGTCGCCAACCTCGCCGAGTCCGAGCGAGAGTCGCTGATGTTCTATCTGAACTTCGACATGATCGGTTCGCCCAACTTCGTGCGCTTCGTGCACGACGGCGACGGCTCACGCTACGGAAACGCAGGTGCGCCGGGGTCCGATGCACTCGAGCTGTTCTTCCAAGAGTACTTCGAGGCCTTGGGTCTGCCGGTGACCGAGGCGCGCTTCGACGGGCGCTCCGACTACGGCCCGTTCCTCGACGCTGACATTCCCACCGGGGGGCTGTTCACCGGCGCAGAGGGGAGCAAATCGGGCCAGGAGGTCGAGCTCTACGGCGGAGAGCAGGGCGCGCCCTACGACGCCTGCTACGACCTCGCGTGCGACGTCGATGAAACGATCGCGGTCGAGGAGTACACGCGCGTCGCGGTCTCGGTCGCCACGGCCGTGACCCGATTCGGCATCGAGGGGCAGGGGTTGTTCTCCGCGCTTGCCGAGCAGCCCCGCGCCACGCTCCAGCATCCGCCGGTGTCGGCGAACGCCGCGTGCGGTCACGAGTTCCTGCTCGAGTAATGCGCGGTGGCTGATGCGCTACTGCGCTGCGGCTTCGAACAGCTTCTTGTACTGCCCGTAGCCTTCCTCTTCGAGCTTCTCCACCGGGATGAAGCGCATCGATGCGGAGTTGATGCAGTACCTCAGGCCGGTGGCTTCACGGGGGCCGTCGTGGAAGACGTGGCCCAGGTGACTGTCGGCGTTCTTGGACCGGACCTCGGTGCGGATCATGCCATGGGTGACGTCGCGGATCTCTTTGACGCCGTCCATGCCATCGATCGGCTTGGTGAAGCTGGGCCAACCGGAGCCGGATTCGAACTTATCGGTGGACGAGAACAAGGGCTCGCCGCTGACGATGTCGACGTAGATGCCCGGCTCCTTGTTGTCCCAGAACTCATTTCGGAACGGCGGCTCGGTGCCGCAGGCCTGGGTGACGGCGCGCTGTTCTTCGGTGAGGTTGGCCAGCGCTTCGGGGGTCTTTTCGTA
>CAYGTG010000383.1:0-3602 GCA_964352485.1 uncultured Nannocystaceae bacterium
GCCGCCAACTGTGAGACCGGTGATGAGCAATGCGCCGACGAGATCGACAACGACGGGGACGGCTTCACCGACTGCGATGACTTCGGCTGCCAGGGGCCCGAGATCACCGTCTGCGACAAGTAGCCGCTCGCAGCGCTCGAGGGAGTCAGCCCAATCGCTCGAGAGCTCTACGCGCCGCGCGCAGAGCCTTTCGAGCGGCGTCCACCCTTGCCTGGGTCCTGGCGCGCGTCGCATCGGCTTCGGCCACCGTGCGCTGCGCTCGGGCCACGGCAGCCACGGCGTCTGCCGCCGCTCGCTCGGCCGCGATGTCCACGCAGACCGCGTCGCTCAGCTCCGCCTCCGCCCGGTCCTGTGCGAGCTGGGCCGATGCAAGGCGAGCCGCCCGACCGCTGCGGGCAGCTGATGCCGGCGCGGCAAACTGTTGGACCTGGCCGAAGCCGGGCGGAGCGAGGTCCCCGTGGAGGCGCCCGAGGGTGGCGCTGGGCCCAAAGCTCCCGCCGGCCGCGCTCGCCTCCAGGCTCTGCGTGATCCGCCGCATCATCGCGATCGAGGTCGCGTGACCGGAATCTGTGAGGATTTGCCCGGCCTCGGTTCGGAGCGCGAGGATGGCCGCCCGCCGGGCTTCGTTCGCGGACTGACCGGCCACGGATGCTCCTTCACGCTGCAGCGCAGCCAGCTCGGCCCCGGCCGCATGCAGCGCGTCGTAGGCCTCGCGGTGGTTCCACCACAGCTGGTTGACCACCCAGGCGGAGACGCTCGGTTTTGCGAGCCCTCGGACCTTGTTCGCGAGCTCGCTCAGGCCTTCGACATGCAGCCGGTTCGCCAGCGCGTTCCGGCTCTCGATGAAGCGCTCGCGGGTCCCGCGGTACAGCTCGTCGATGGCCTCGTCTTCGTTGTTCGGCGGATCGGAAGTCACGTGAGGCTCGTGGCGCGGAGGCGCCAGCATACGCTGCGAGGGCTGCTATGGTCGGCGGGCCGTGAAAGCACCGGCCGCACCGGCCGTTGAACGGTTCGCACCATGAGCACGCCGCCCTCCTCTCAACCGCCCTTGTGGCGCTCGCTGCTGCTCGGTGGCGGGGCCGCCCTGAGCGTGGGCATCATCCTGGTCTGGCTGATGCAGGACACCCCCGCGCCCACACCGGCAGCCGACGACATCGTCGCCGACGAGGACAGCGACCCGGTCGACCGCGACGTATGGTTCGAGGCCGACCGGCGGGCTCGCGGCCAAGCCGCGCCACGGAGGACCGGCGCCTCGCTCATTCTCAGCACCTTCGAGGGCGCCGGCCCCGGGGCGGGTCCCATCTCCGACCTCCAGGAAGCTCGAGATGGTTTCCAGGCCGTGATCGCGGAGATCGAGCTGAAGGCGGAGCGACCGCGGGCGCTCAAGCAGCGGGAGTGGCGCGAGTACTATCGCGCGGCCAACGACGCGTTCTCAGCCCTCTCGGCGCAGTTGGACGGGAAGAACCCGCAGCAGGCCAAAGAGCTCGAAGAGGCCCACACCAAGCTCGTCACCGCCTTGGCCATCGTGCGGGTGCGCGGCGGCAAGTTCCGGGTTCGCTGAGCCGCTCCGGCCTCATGGCGAACCATTCCCCGGGCCCGGGGTATCTTCGCAGCGTGCATCGACGCGGTACGATCGTGGGTCTGGGAGCAGCGTTGCTGGTGCCCGGGTGCGCCTCGAACTCGAACAACGACCAAGACGAGTTCGTCGGGATTGGCCAGGTCGGCAACTCGTCCGAGCCTCCGCCCGGCGTGTTCCGGCCGATCGCCGAAGGGGACCTGGTCGGCGTACAGGAGCGCGGGACCATGCTGTTCAATCTCCAGCGCGCGCTCCGGTTGGGCTACGAGCATGGGGCGCAGTCCGTCGGCACGGCCGAGGGGGACATCATTTTGCCGCTGGTCGACGTCGACCCCGGCGGTCGATCCGCGCAGGCGCTGTTCGTGCGGTGGAGTCGGGACCGCGTCGGTGTCGATGGCAACCTGCACCCCAAGTACGCCAAGCGCTGGTTGCTCGTCTCTTTGATGCTCGAACCCGAGCGCGTCCTGGACCGCGAGTTGCTCGCCGGCGACGTCGGCGAGGACACGGTCGAGTTTCACCGAGTCGCGGCGATGCTCTCCGCTGCCAAGGCGCTGCAGTCTCAGGCTCCCGACACGTCGTTCCACTTGTTCACCGTGGCCGAACTCGCCCCTGCCAAGAGCCGTCGTCGGTCCTCGATGATCGCGACGCGCGTCTACGCCATGGGCGTGTCGGACGACGGACCGGACTACGAAGTCTTGGTCGACGAGGCCAAGAAATCCAAGATCCCCGATGTGCTGGAGCTCCTGGAGGTGCATGCCCCTGGCGCGATCGAGGGCGACCGAATTCGTGTGGGGGCGCCCCAGCCGGCGCCTGCATCGGTCGCTCGCATCATGGGCCGCGGCGTCTCGGGCCCGGCTGAAGTCGAGTCGGCCTCCGGCCCGTGGCTCGTCGACGGACGCACCGGCCTCGTCTCGCGGCCCTGAGCCGGCTGACGCGTCGGATGATGTCCGCGGGTGACGGGACCGGGCCCAGTGGGCTACGGTCAAGGCTCTGGCACAGGACGAACCACGCCTCGTCGGCCCCGAGTCGACGGCTGATCTGCCCGCGGGCACCGACATCACGTTCGGCAAGACGTTTCGTGTCCTCGAGCCGCTGGGGGAGGGGGGCATGGGCAAGGTCTTCAAGGCCTTCGATCCGTTCATGAACCGCTACGTCGCCCTCAAGGTGATGAAACAAGACGTGCCAGAGGGCGAGCAGCGTCGGTTTCGGCTCGAAGCGAGGCTGCTGGGCAGCTTCACGCATCCCAACTTGGTCAGCGTTCTCGACGTGGGCACGATGAAGGAGCGCGGCCTGTACTGGTTCGCGATGGAGTTTCTCGAGGGCACGGACATCCGCGGTGCCATGGACCGCGGCCGCAGCGTTCCGTTGCACGTGCTGTGTGAGATCTTCCGCCAGACGCTCGACGCGCTGCACTACATCCATCTAAGGCGCATCGCGCATCGCGACATCAAGCCGGCAAACATCTACGTCTGTCGAGATCCGCACGACCCTCAGCTTCGTCCGGTCAAGGTGCTGGACTTCGGCGTGGCGCGAGATCTAAAGGACGCGAGTCCCGAGGAGGGCGGGTGGATTCTGGGCGACCCGCGCTACATGCCGCCCGAGCAGACCAAGCCCAACCTCGAGCTCGACCACCGCGCCGACCTGTACGCGCTGGGCATGACGTTCTATGAGGCGATTACGGGGCACCACCCGTTCGAGGACTTGGTGGGTCAGCACCCCAAGCTGTTGCTGCAGGCGCAGCGGGAGCGAGAACCCGCGCCGCCGAGCACCCTGCTGGGACCTGACACGCCGCAGCAGACTGCCGACATCGTCGACGGTTTCTTCGCCCAGGCTTGCGCCAAGAACAAAGAGCATCGCTTTCACGATGCACGCGCGATGCAGCACGCGATGACCGTGCTGCTTCAGTACGCCTGAGGCGTTCTGCCGACCGGGCCGTCCCCGAAGCTACTCGAGCCAGTCGCTGGGGATACTCATCCCGGACATGCTCTCGCCCGGGCCTGCGCCGCGGAGCGAGTCTGTGCCGACG
>CAYGTG010000383.1:3612-7426 GCA_964352485.1 uncultured Nannocystaceae bacterium
TTCGCCAATCCCGCAAAGGTCTGCAGGCTGGCCGAGCTGCGCGGCAGGTGGTGGCGGTCGAGCAGGCTCGACATGTTGGCGCCCATCATCCACGCGGCGTCGGAGTGCGCGAGCGTGCGAACGACGAGCTGCTGCGAGGCGTTGAGCTCGTCGAACTCGGCGCAGGCGGGCTCGCTGGGATCGAAGGCGAGCCCGACGATGGTCTCGGCGATCGCCAGGGCGCTGCTGGGGTCGGACCCCGCGAGCAGCTGGGCCAGTGCCGGCACCGTGTGGGCGGCCTTGGCCCGTCCGATCGCAAGCAGCGCGCGGGCGGTGGCAGCGGGCGTGTTCTCGTCGGCCCACGGCGACTCCGCGTGCAAAGGCTCGATCGCCGAGGGGTCCTTGAGCGCGAACATCAGGGACTCGACCACCGCATCGTCGACATCGGCGGCGACCAAGAACGCCAACGAACGGGCAGCGGCCCAGCGCACGTAGGGTGCGTTGTCATGCTCGACGAGGTCGAGCAGGCGCATGCGCGTCAGTGGCTCATCACCGAGGCTTCCCAGCGCCTCCGCGATGCTGGCCCGGACGACCGGGACCGACTCGCTTGCGAGGCGTCCGCTGAGCACCGCGATCGTGGTGGACGCATCGTCGTGAAGTCCGCCCAGCAGGAATGCGGCCGAAGCCCGGGTGCTCGGGTCGTCGTGGGAGAGCAGCTGCCGATACGTCTGCAAGCCCTTGCGGACCGCCAGCGTTGCGTCTCCAACCCAGGACTGCTCTTGAGCTATCTTGGCCGCGAACTCCGGGGTGTTTCGCTCGGCCTCGTAGATGCCGTGCTCTTGATGCACCTCGTGATGCGACGCTCCGTTGGCGAGCGCGCTGAGGTAGATGAGTAACCACGGACGGTCGACGTGCTCGGCATGCTCGAGCAACTCGACCAGGTACGGGATGGCCGGTGGCGCTGCCTCGCACACCGTGCCCTGGGACCAGAGCGTCCCGTACAGGTCGTACTGAGCGCGGGCCCGGGGTTCATCGTCCTCGGACGCGAGGTCTCGGATCAGGTCGGGGACGTCGTCCGCGGGACCCTGGGCGTGACGCAACTTCGCCCACGGGACGTCTTCGAGGCCTTCGAGCATCGCCCCACACCATATTCCAAGCAGGGGCACTCGCGGCAGTTTCGAGGAGGCATGGTGCTCATGATCGAAGTCACGGGCTGTGGCGCCCGGATCGAGTCCCCTGCGGCGCCGAGCCCTATCTGTGCTGCGCAGCAGGCGCAGGGGACCCCGGAGTCTGCGGGTCCGTTGCCTCCGGCCTGGGATCGCATCCCCGGCCTCGAGCACGCGGACATCAAAAAAACGGGGCTGGCTCGTGAGAGCCAACCCCGGTCATGGAGGAGAGGGGGTTCGAACCCCTGACCTACGCGCTGCCAGCGCGTCGCTCTCCCAACTGAGCTACACCCCCATGGAGAACTGTCCCGCCTATTGGCGGGGCGCATGAACTACACCGGGCCGTCCAAGGCGTCAACCGAAAACCGACGGCTCCTCGAAAAACCGATTCCGACAAGACGCTGGGATGCGTGAAGCGATCAACGACCCTGCCGTTCTTGCTCCACGCGTGGACCCCGGGCCATGATCCGCCCGCGTCCTTGGGTCGGTCGGGTCACCCACGCACGCCGCAATCATCATGGATTTCGCCGAACTCTTTGCGCAGGGCGGAGCCCTCATGTGGGCCATTCTCGGCGCGTCCATCGTGGGCACCGCTGTCTTCATGGAGCGCCTTTGGTCGCTTCAACGATCCAAGGTGCTGCCTCGCGACTTCGTCGACCGAGTGCGCGGCCTGGTCGGGCGCCGAAAGACCTCGGAGGCGCAGGTGCTGTGCGAGGAGAACCGCTCGAGCATCGCCTCGATCATGGCGGCCGCGATTCGAACCCACGACAACGGGAAGAGCCGGGCTGAGATCAAAGAAGCCGTCGAAGAGGTGGGCAACCGCGAGGTTTCCCACCTGGACCGCAACGTCGAGATCATTGGAACCGTGGCCCAAGCGTCTCCTCTGATGGGGCTGCTCGGGACCGTCATCGGGATGATCTTCGTCTTCCAGGATTTCGTGCAGTCCTACAAGGACGGAACCGTTGGCCCCGACTCCTTCGCTCAAGGGATCTGGCAAGCGCTGATCACCACGGCGTTCGGGCTGACCGTCGCCATCCCGATGCTCGTCGCCTACAAGTATCTGCAGGGTCGCAACGACCGGCTCGTCGTCGATATGGAGGAGGACGCGATGGGCCTGGTCGACTTGCTCGAGGACACGACCCGTCGTGAGCCCAGCCGCTCGCGCGGGAAAGAGAGCAAGGGCGAGGACGAGGACGAGCCGGAGGACGATTCGTGAGCTTCAGGCCTCGAGGCCTGGGCGGTCGCAGTCATCGGCGTCGGCGGGAGACGCTGGTCGACCTCACGCCCCTCATCGACATCGTGTTCCAGCTGCTGATCTTCTTCCTCCTGACCGCGACCTTCCAAGAGACCCCGTCGTTCAAGGTCAAGCTGCCCAAGGCCAAGAACACGGACGTCAACAAGGAAGCCAAGGCGGTGGTGGTGACGCTCGGCTCGGACGGCACCTACGGGATCGACGGCAAGGTCGTGGACGCCGCGGAGCTGGAGCTGCGTCTGTGTGCCGCCGCGCAAGGAGAGAGCAACGGGGTGAGCATCAAGGCCGACGCCGACACCCCGCACCGCTACGTCGTCGAGGTCATGGGCTTCGCGAAGTCGTGCGGTCTCGAGAAGCTGAACATCCTGCATGGTCGGTAGGCCAGGGCTGTCGGCCCGTTGGGTTCGCTACGATGACAGCCCCAAATCCTTCGCGAGCCACCGCATCGAGGTTACGAGATGTGCTCTAGTGCCAGGGGCCGTTGAGAATCGGAAACGAAGTCGTACGGATGAAGAGTCTCGTCATTGCCAGCCAAAAAGGAGGGGTGGGGAAGACCACGGTCTCGCTCAACCTGGCCTATGCTTTCGCTCGGGCCGGGTACCGCACGGTCCTGATCGACACCGATCCCCAGGGGGCGATCGGGCTGTCGTTGTCCAAGTCGCTGACGACTCGCCTCGGCATCGCCGACCACGTTGCCGGTGAAGCCACCGTCGATGACGTGCTGGTCGCGACGAAGGTCGACGGGTTCTCCATCATTCCTGTCGGGACCGTCGCACCGATCGAGACGCAGAGCTTTGGCGCGGCGATGGCCGATGGAACCCGTCTGCGCAGTGTGCTCGATGCCCTCGGCGCGCGCTTCGACCTGGCCCTGGTGGACACCCCATGTGGGTTTGGCGGGATTACCGCGGGGGCGCTGCGGGCCTGCTCGCACGCCGTCTCGCCGATTCAGGCCGAGCCGATCTCGCTACGCTCGGTGATGCAGCTGCTCGAGATGATCAAGGCTCTCGGGGAGGAGGGCGAGGTCGCCGGCGTCGTGGGCTTCTTGCTCAGCATGCTCCAAACTGACGATGAGGCGTCGCTTCAAGTCGCCCGCGACGTCTGGGAGATGTTTCCCCGAGAGCTCTTGTTTGACGTCAGCGTCCCCCGCGACGGCGTCTTTTTGGAAGCGACGGCGGCGGGTGTTCCCGTTGGACTGCTGCGGCGGCCCGCTCCGCCTGTCACCCACGTGTTCAACTTGATCGCGTCCGAGCTGGCGCGACGCATGGAACTGGACTCCGCGAGGATGCTCGATGGCCCACAGTCACTCCTGGATTGATCTCGAGGCGCTTCGTTCGCTGGTCGAGGACACCGCGTATCGTCGCGTTGGTCTGGACGACGCGCAGCTCCACCCGCCCTCGGAGCCCCCGCGGAGCCCCGC
>CAYGTG010000384.1:0-7419 GCA_964352485.1 uncultured Nannocystaceae bacterium
GGTGTTCATGAACTGTGTCCTCAACGGACGGATCGCGCGGGAGCTGGACCTCGAACTGAAGTGACTTTCGATCGCCGGCGGCGAAGGTTCCGAACGGGACCACCAGCGCCCTGCCCTGGCGGGTGAAGCCGCGGTCGAACACCTTGGTGATCTCGACGCCCGGACCGAGGTCGATGACCGCCTCGACGCCCGATGCGACGGTTTTCTGAAGCGACCGCAGCTCTTCGTCGAAGACCCGCGCAAGCCCCGAGGGGTCGCGAACAAAGTAGTGACGCCCGTTGGAGGCCTGGGCGACCGCGAGCAGCAGCCGCTCGTCGTAGTCGACATCCACGCCCAGCGAGCTGATCGTGACGCCGCGCCCGCGAGCTTGCTCAGCCAGCCGCTCGAAGCCCTCCGGGTTTCGAATCCCCGTGTTGGCCTGACCGTCGCTCAGCAGAAGCATCCGGGAGACGGCCCCCTGGCCGCGCTGCAGCTGTGCGAGCCCCTCTTCGACGCCGCACGAGATGCACGTGTGCCCTCGAGCTTCGATGGTCCGCAGCTGCAGCCCCAGCTCGGTGCGGGAGTTCGCGCTGATCTCGGTCGGCGGCACGAGCACCGTGCTTTCGGTGTTGTAGACGACGACGCTGACCATGTCGCCGTCCCGCAGTCGTCCGATCATGCCGCGCGCGGCCGCCAGCGCATTCTCCATCCGCTGTCCCTTCATCGAACGCGAGCGGTCGATCACGATCGAGAGGTTGGTCGAGGCTGCCTCGGCGGCCTGCAGGCCTTCTTCGGCGTGGAGGGCGAGGTGGACAAAGGTCGTTGCGCTGCGCCCCGCCGCCATCGTTGCGTGCCCCAGGCGCCCCTCGACGCGCACGGTCGCTCCGGCGTCGAAACGGTCTCGCGCCGGCTGAAACACCGCCAGCAGGCTGGAGGCCGGGTCGGTCTCCGGCGGCGTGTAGGCCGCGATCGGAGGGGGTGGAGGCTCGATGCCCAGGCTTCCGGCCAGCGCCATTCCGGCAGCAGAGCTGGTGAGCAGGCAGGCTACGGACAGTCCGGCAAACGTCGAGAGCTTCATGCGATCCCCTCGGGGCGGCCAGGAGCCGGACCCGCGTGAGTGGGCTGAACGCGCGAGTCTGCGGTCGGGTCTGCGTTGGGCGTTTTTTCCGGGCCTTCACCGACCCCGGCCCGATCTCCGGCCCTACGAACCCCCGCGGACGCCAAGAAATCCCACGGCGCGATCGACCCGATCAGCACGAACACCGCATCGGTCGGCACCACGCTCGACGTCTCACCGCAGCGAAGCACCGCACTCTGGGCGCCGATCGACTCCACCGCACAGTTCCAGCGAATCTCGAGCCGGCCGGCAGCCTCCGCGGTCCTCATCGCCTCGATGTTGCGCGCTTTTCCGCGCCGGAAGTCGTCGCCGCGGGCCACCACGGTGACCGTCGTTCCCGGGGCGTACGACAGCGCGAGCGCAGCCTCCATGGCCACGTCACCCAACCCCACCACAACGCACCGACGCTGGGCGAACGAGCGGGCGTCCGCGAGGCTGTAGAACACCTGATCCTCCATGCTCGGATGCACGGACCCGGGGAGTTTTCGCGGGGTCCCGCGACGGCCGATCGCGAGGATCACCTGGGCCGCTGCGAACTGCGTCGTGCTCCCATCAGCACGCACACAGGACACCCAGAAGCCCCCCGGATCCCGGATGATCCCGGTGACACGATGGTGGGTGTGCAGCGGCAGCGCCTGAGCCCGCACGATCCGGGTCCAGTGACGAAGCAGCTCCTCCTTGGTGCTCTCGGCCAGCCAAAGATCGCCGATGAGCGGCACGCTCAGCGGTTGGTCGAACACCAACTTCCCACGGGGAAAGCTCTGGATGCTCTGCGCGAGGTCTCCTTGGTCGACCATGGCGAAGCGCAGGCCTTCTTTCTTGGCTTGCAGCGCCGCCGAGAGCCCCGCCGGCCCCGCGCCCACGATCACCAGGTCGAGCATGTCCCCGCTGGGCGTTCGGCCCGAAGCGACCGCGCTTCGAACCGCGACGGCCCCCTGGTTGATCGCGTTGCGGATCAGCGGCATCCCGGTGAGGTCGCCGGCGAGGTACAGACCAGGGACATCGGCGGACTCCAGCGTGGCCGTCACCGCCGGGCGGTCATCGATGGGCTCGCCGTCGTGCACCACGAGCGACCCGTTGGGACAGCGCTCCTCGCAGGTCGTGAGCCCGCAGCAGTCTTGGGGACGCGCCACCTTGGCGACGTAAGCTTCCAGCGCGAGGACGTCGTAGGGGCACGCATCGATGCATGCAGAGCAACCCAGGCAGGTCATCGCGTCGATCTGCGGCAGCCGCACCCGCTGCGGTGGCGCAACATCGACCGCCTCGTCGGCACCCCTCCCGCGGCGAGGTCGAATCCACGCGGCACGCCCGGCCAAGACGACGAACGCAGACGCTGCCACGGCCCCCCATAACCATCCGGAGTCCTCGGGGACCCGCGCCGGCGGGGAGGGTGCAGCCGCCACGGCTTCCCGAGCCCGCGTCCACAGCACCAGGCGGTCTTGCGTCCCCCCCAAGCCAAGGGTTGCACCTTGCACCCGCTGGTGTTCATCGAAACACAGCGTCATCAAGCCCGATGCATCCAAGCAGCGGCCGATCGGATCCGTCGCGTCACTCGGCTCGTGACAGCGGGCGCACGCGGCGGAGGGGATGACCGGCACCGCGCCGCGCAGCTGGGCGTGCGGGACCTCGTCGAGCAAGCGTTCACCGCCGACGCCAAACCGCGTGGTCCCCTCGGGGCCCCAGCTCACGCCGCCAAAGTCCTCGTGGATCCGGTGGCAATCGATGCATCGCAGGGCACCGCGTTGCGCGAGCGCCCGGTGACCGGGCCGGGTCGACGCGTGCCCGGCGTGGCATTGCGCGCACCGGGCCTGTGGCGCCCCATCGTCTTCGTGGCAGCTCTCGCAGCGCAGGCCCGCCTGGACGTGTAACTTGCCCATCGGGTGCCGCTGCGGGGCATCCTGGATCGTCCACAGCGCGACGGCTCCGACCACCATCGCGGCGAACGTGACCGCCCACAGGATCCCTCGGCGCATGCGTTGGTCAGCGCGAACCCTCGCGGCGGGCGCGTGCCGACGGTTGGGCCCGCCTGCGTCGGTCCACAAGCCCCGCATCATCGGGCCACCTTTGCGTACACGTGCACCGCCAACAGCACCAGCGACAGCGCTGAGCAGACGATGTGTGGGGCCAACCATCCCCGAAGCAGCACCCGCAACACCCGACGAGGGATGGCCGCGCGGGCGTCGACGACGGCGGCCAGGACATCTTCCAACCCCTCCATGGCGTCCACACGATCGGACCCCAACTGCGCGGCAATCCGGGCGCGAAGGCGCTGTTGTTCCTGGGCGAGCGAGCGCCCCGAGAGCAGCAGCATCAGGCCGCCGCCGATCCGACGCGCGTACGGAAGCAGCACGGCCGACGTCAGCCGCTTCAGCGCATCGCTTCGGCCCCCGACCGCGCGCATGAGCGCGTCGGCACGGTCCGATTCGGCGCCGGCCTGCGGATCTGCGGGCGCGGAGGCTTCGAGCCGCGTCAGGCGCGATGGCAGTGCCCGGTAGGCCACGAGTCCGAACATGCCGAGCGTGACGGCGAGCAGCAGAACGCCCGCAAGCACCCCCGGCGTGCCGACGAAGCGACCGCCACCGTGGGCCCACGCCGCGCCCCCGGCCAAAGCGCCGAGGATCCCGTGCAGGCCGAGGCCGTGGGCTCCGCGGCCCATCGGCCACCGTTTCCGCCGCAGACCGCCATAGGCCACGCTCCCCAGCAGCGCGGCCGCGGCGAGCCATCCCATGTACAGCCCTGGACCGGCGCCGGCGATCCAACCCACGTCATGCTTCGAGGCGCCCCAGACCCCCAAGGCGATCGACAGACCGATCCCGACCGAGCTGAGCCACGGCCACACGCGGGCCTTTGCCGCGAGCGTCGGCACGGGACGCCCGAGCACCGCCGCGGCTTCGACCATGGCGGTGCTCGCGTCCACGCGGATCAACGCTTGTGTTGGACACGATTGAACGCAGGCCGGACCGCCGCCGGACCCCACGCAGAGATCACACTTCACCGCGACCGACTCGAAGGGGCCCCCCGCCGGCGACGGCGTCCCCGTCGGGCGTGCCGCGAGTTCGATCGCGTCCCACGGACACGCCTTCGCACACGCCCCGCACCCCGTGCACAGTCCGGGGTCGATCTGAACCGACCCGTCGCGGTCTCGGGTGATCGCGGCGGTCGGGCAGTCGGGCAAACACGCCGGGCTCGAGCAGTGCTGGCAGGCTTGCGCGAGGAGCCACGGGACACTGGGGCTCGAAGGCGTGCCCAAGCGGGCGAGCAGACGCGGCCCTTGACGAGTCATGCGGGCGTGTCCATCCGCGTGGTTCGAGGCGCAAGAGCGTGTGCACTGTCCGCAGCGGACACAGCTCTCCTGATCGATCACCAGCAGCGAACGCCCGCGAGCCAGGCGGTGGACGTCGACTGGCTCTGCTCGGGCACCGGATTGCATCTGCAGCAGCGTCGCGGACCGGGCCTCCGCGCGGCCTTCGGTCTGTGCCTGCAGCGAGGCTGCGGAGGATCCCAGCGCCGAGCGCATCGCCTCCGCACGGATCCAGACGACCTGGCAGGGACCGGCAGCCACGACGTCGTGCGCCCACGGTTGACCGGCCAGGGCCTCTTGCACCCCGAGCACATCCGGGCTCAGCGCGATGCGCTCGACCACCCGGGTCCCCTCGTGGCGGACGTGCAGCACCCCATCCAAGATGAAGGCCCCCGCGACGGACGGGTCTCCGCTGCGGGCCGCAAAGCTGTCCGCCGCAATCGTTCGCAGGCTGGCCCCGTCGAGCAACAACTCGAGCGCCGAATCGTCGAGATCCGGCAGCATGCCGCGCAACAGATCGCCGACCACCGCCCGTTCCAACCGGCGACGTTCCGCGGCGGCGGCCGGACGGCCTCCCGCGCGGGTCCACGCCCGATTGAGCAGCGCGGCGGCCACACCAAACACCTGGGCCTCCCCCTGTGCGACCGCACGGGCGCGCCGCGGCAGGCCGAGCATGGCCTCCTCGCCGATCGTATGTCCCGGCTCGGCCACGCGCACGACTCCGGTGTCGGTCGAAACGCGGACCCGACCTCGCAACACCACGTACAGCGCGTCGGCGGCGTGCCCCGCCTCATACAACGCAGCACCGTCGCGAAGCGTCGTCGTGGTTCCAGCCGCTTCGAGACGCTGACGCGAGACAGAGTCGAGCCCACGCAGCGGCGCTGCATCGAAGGGCCCCGCTGTCACGGCAGGGTGACCTCCGCAACCGCCAACTCCACCGCTTCGAGCCGCAGCAGCGTCTCGGCCGTGACGAGCGGGCCGCTGGGGCGCAGGCCTCGCGCGGCCTGCAGCGCTTCATAGTCCGCAAAAGCCTCGACCAAGAACGGAGGGAAGGCGCGGAACATCAGTCGCGCCCGAATCTTCAGCGGTCCCGACGGCGCGGAAAGCTCGTAGGTGTACTGCTGCGGCTCCCCGGCCACGGCCGAACGCTCGTCGATGATCGCATCGGGTCCCTTGGTGAGTCCGCGCTCCGCGTCCAGGCCCCCCACCGGGAAGTACACCTCGAGGAATTTCTCCTCGCCCTGCAAATTGGAGATGCACTCGCCCGTGTCGAGATCATAGGCCCCGTCCGCAAAGCGATCCGCGCGGTGCCGGCCTTGCCCAGGTCCAGGCTGGCACCGCCCTTGTCCATCGATGCGCCCAATGCAGCTCACGCAGCGCTGAAAGCCATTTTGGAGGTTCACCAGCCCTCGCCCTGAGAAGCGATTTCGAGCGACCTCCACCCACTGCGGCACGTCGGGACCATCGACGATGTCGGCCCCAAACATCCCGAGCGGACGCCCCTGCCCGTCGACGTTTCGATCGTCGACGTTGACCCGGACGAATCGCTTGTCCCTGAGGTTCTCTGTGGGGTCGTCGATCCGCCCCACTTCATAGACGACCCGCCCGTCGCGATCGGTCACCGTCAGGTGCACCCAAATCTCGCGCTCCTGGCTGAACCCCGCCGGGACCTTGTGCCCCGCCCCGATGTTCTCGATGGTGATCGGGATCTCGATGTTGCTCCCGCGTCGCTGCGGCGGGTCGAGCTCAAAGCGAAACGTCGACCCAAGCAGCAGGTCTCGGCGTTGCAGGATTCCTCGCGGGCTCCCGTGGGCGTCGAGTCCTGGGTCGTCTACCAAGCCCTGCGGAAACAACGGGGACAGCGGCACGTCCACGCCGGCAAACGCGTGGGAGGAAATCGGACCGGCCACGTTTGAGCTGATCGATGCCCGGCCCGAAGGTCGGACACCTGGTTCCACGGGGGAAAAACGCGTTCCCTGGGGACAGGCCCGCTCCAACGCCGTGTACCGGGTCTGGCGGAAGGGGTTGCGAGGTGGAGCTTCGGCCTCGGGCGCGCAGATCCCTGGATAGAGGCTCATATGGCAGTCCTGACAACTCGCCGCATCCCGTCCGTCGGCGCGCTCCTTTTCCGCCCAGTCCACCCACTCGCTGTACGCGTTGCGAAGGCGCTTGAAGTGCTCACCGGTGGCATCGACCGCGCGGGCGTCGGTGCCGAACAGGCGTACGTCATGACACGCCCCGCAGAACTCGCTGCTTTGCAGGTAGTCCGCCGAGGAGGCGTCCGGTCGGGCGTGGCCGCCGGGCACGATGGGCGAACCGCTGGTGAGCGCGCCCGGCCGCACGTGGTACCCGCTGTTGCCGATCCCCGGCGTTCCGGCCCGGTCCTCGGGTCGCGCGAAGAACCTGCGGCCGGTGACGGGTGAGATCCAGTCGGGGTTCCCCTCATAGTCGCCGCGACCCTCGTTTCCGGGCCGCGCGGGGCCGTCGACCTGGTGGCAAAAGGCGCAGCCGATGCCCTCGAGGCTCTGTGGCGGCAACAGGTCGACGATTGGGCGCCGCGAGGCGCTGCTGGCCGAGCGACCGTCCCATGAAGGCATCGCAGGCTGAAGGTTCTCGCCCGGCGCGTGACAGTTGACGCACCACAGCGCGCCGCCGGTTCCCGTCTCGCGAACGCCGGAGACCGGGTCGACGCAGGCGCCCGCGCCGGCACCTCGGAGCACACCTGCCCCTCCGGGACAGTCAAAATCCTTTCCGACCTGCTCTTCGATGAGCATCTCCAGCGCTCCAAACAGCGGGCTCTTCACCGAGTGCGCCATCACCGATCCGTGCCACTGCGCCGCGTGCTCGGGGTGACAGCTCGCGCAGTCGTCCGCCATCGTCCCCGTCTCCACCAACGCACGCGCAGCGGCGATGCTGGGCGTGCTTCGCGTCGCGGGCGGCGGAGCGGTGGGGCCCAAGGCGAGGGCCGCGAGTCCGCCCAGCGCCGGGACAAGCGACCACGCCAGCGACCGACGGCGACGGG
>CAYGTG010000385.1:0-7400 GCA_964352485.1 uncultured Nannocystaceae bacterium
AAACGGGCACCCGATGGCGCCTACGAGCCCTTGATTACACGGTCTTTCGAAAACAGCGCTTGATTGAGGCCTAGTGGGGAAGGTCGGGCAGCGGTGGAAGGTCGCCGGTCTCGTCGCCGTCGGAATCTCCGCCGGTACTTCCGGTCTCGTCTGGAGGGTCATCCGGCGTTGTGGGTTCGCAGATGACTCCAGATGGGTCCGATGCTGCGAGCACTGAGGCCTGACCGGTCAGTCTGAGCGAGCGCCCCACGATGCTTCCCTCGAGTGTCGCTTCGCCGAGCAGCTCCACCGCAGCCAGCGGCGCGAATACTGCCGCGGTCACGTCGGCGCGATCGGTCACAGTGATGGTCTTCGCGCTTTCGGAGAGCACCAGAAGCTCGCAGGTGCCGGCGCTGCCAAGGGCGGCCGCACCCGTCAGCGTAAACGTTTCTTCGACGAAGAGCCGGACCGTTCCTTCGCAAGTGATCGATGCGTCATTGGCGAGGGTCAAGGACCGAAGCGAGTAGTCTCCGGATTCGAGGTGCACCGTCTGAGTGCCACCAAGGTTGATGCTTCCATCTTGGAGCGTTTTACCCACGGTCTCGTTGTTGTTGGCGTACAGAGCCCGGTCGAAGGCATCAGTCGGAACCTGGGCCTCGTATCGGGCGACGCCCGTCGTCCTCTCGCCACGGATCGATGCGTTCTCGAGCGCGGTGATGTCTCCGTCGGCGGTACTGGCGTTGCCCTGCACCGTCGCAGCCCCGGCGAGGCGGATTGCGCCGTTGCTGCCGACGCTGCCGGATGCTTCTCCGACCAACACCATCGACCGATCGTTCATGGTGAGGGCGTCCAAGCCGATGACCGATGCGTCGTACTGGTGGCATTCGGGTGCATCTGGCTCAGGCGGTGTGCAGCTGCCGATGACGACCTCCTCGGTTCTGCGGTTCGCGAGGCAACCGATCGTGGTGTCAATGCGGAAGTTCGAGGCCACGGTGTGGCGCTCGGCGAAGAAGATGTCCAGCGGGTACCTCGAGCCGACGACGAGGCCGAGATCCTCGGTCGCCTGGTCGAGTTCTACGGTCTGGGTCTGCTGCCCGTGGACACCTCCGAGGTCGATTGCGAGCCGGCCGTTGATGAACACGAAGAGGTCGTCGTCGCCGGTGAAGGTGAAGGACTCACCGCCGCGATAGATGAACTCCGAGTGCAGCTCGAGCGTGAAGTGGTAGTTGTGACTTCTTCCTTCGTCTCCGAGCCCCCGCCCGTCGATGGGGAAGAAGGCGTTGTTCCGGTATTGGTAGACGCCGGACTCCAGCTCCTCGAGCACCAACGGAATCTCGATGGCTTCGTTGACGCCAGGAGTGTCGTTGAACCATTGGGCGAAGGCGTCCGCGCCGTGGGTGGTCGCCGTTTGTTCGTTGGCGTAGACAGGCTTTCCATCGAGGCCAAGTTCACGACCGACGATCCCGCGGTCGGTACTGATGTCGGCCTCAAAGTCGGGGTGCGACGACGAGAAATCTCGGACGACGGCCGTGAGCTCCCGGGAACCGGCACATTCTTCGCCCTCGATCTCCACGGTCTGCGTCTGCATTTCGCACAGCGCAGACCCGCAGCAGTCCCCAGCGTCCGCACAAGCCTCACCGTTGGGGCGACATGGTGTACAGGAACCGTCGATACATAGGGTGGAACCGCAGCAGTCAGCGTCGCTTTCGCAGGAGCCGCTCTCGGGCGTACACATCTCGCAGGTGTCGTCAAAGCAAGTCAGTTGACCGCAGCACGTCCCCGCGCCGGCGCAGGCCTCTCCTGCGTGGGCGCATGGCTCGCCGCAGGTCCCATCGTTGCAAGCCAGCGAACCGCAGCAGTCGTCCGAGGACTCGCAGGACGATTCCTCATCGCCACAATGCAGGCACGTGTTCGAGAGACACTGTTGTTCTCCCGCGCAATCGTTGTCGCTGCGACACTCGCATGCTGGGCGTGACTTGCTGTCGTCCAAGTCGAGGGCGACTACCACAGGAATACGGACGTCGCAGTCCGGGGCGTCATCGAGGTGAGCCCATGCCAGGACGCGCTCGCCGTCACCGATGGGTTCGGAGTGGTCGATGTCGTCTCCATAGAGGAACGAGAGTCCACCGAGTCCGGCGGATAGAAGGTGCTCGGAGTCCTCTTCGAAGGTGATCCGGTAGGACGCGCCGGCGTTGTTGTCGGTCCGCCTGCCGCAGGTTTTCGTCCCGTTGCTGAGGTACTTCAGAAACGTGAACGCTGAAGTGTCGGCCTGCCCGCGATAGTTCAAGGTGATGTCGTCACCCGAGAGCACGAACCCCCCGCCAGCCTCGCGAAACGAGCCGAGGGTCTCGAGGCTGGCTCGGTCGTCGATGGGGTGGCCTGGGTTGAGGAACCAAACCACGTCGTAGCCCTCGACGTGGGACTCGGTGATGCCGTTGCCCGGCTCGTCGATGACCCGGACGCGGTAGCCAAGCTCATTGATCTTCGAGGCGATGAACGCGGCGTCTTCGGTGTATTCGCCGTTGTGGTTGTCATCGAGCACCACGAGAACCTGAGGGTCTTCGACCTGGGAGACGTACTCAACGGTCGTCTTGATCAAGGTGTTGGCGACGTCCTCGGGCGTGCGTGGGTTGGAGAACGTCAGCAGAATGACCGCGTGACGACCCGGATCAGCGCAAGGATCGCGCTGCTCGACGAACGTCTCCTGCGTGTTCGTTCCGGCGGCCGCGGTGGAGAAGTGGGTACGTTCGACGGTGAGCTTTTCGCCGTCGAAGTCCATGTCCGCCGGCTCCTCCACCCACAGGCCGGTTCGGGTGTCGAGCGAGTAGTTGTGCAGGGCACCCCGAGACCACGCGTCCCGGGTTTCGTCCCTCTGCTCGGCGGCGATTTCGATGTCCCAACCCAAGCTGTGCCCGGGGGCGACCTCGAGCCGGTCCTCTCCGGCGAAGAGCTCGACCGAAAGAAGTGCGACAGGCTCGAACGGCCTGTGCTCGCCGGAGGGAGACCGGACGAGCATGGACGATGAATACGCCGCCTTGTCGTTGTCGCGAGGATGCACCGCGTCGATGTACGCGGTCACGGGTCCCGTTGCAGGACCGCCGGATGCTGTAACCAGGTCGCCTGGCTCGATGCGAAGGCTTGCGTAGGAACGACCCGCCTCGGAGTTGAATCCAAGAATCACGTCGGGGTCCCCGGTGTGGGGAACCGTGAACTCCAGCGGCGCAGGGCGTGGCCGGAGGTCTACGTCGAATGCCCCGGTGTCTTCGGCCTCAAACCGGTGGGTGCGAAAGCTCGTCGTGTGGTCAGGGGCGATGAACCGCAGCGTTGCCCACCCGGTCGGGACCTCGACGGCGAATCGTCCGGTGGCGTCGGTCTGGGCCGTTGCGATCGGGTCGCCGGATGCCCCCTGGTCGTGAAATTGTGGGGGGGAGGAGTCGGTGGGGTCGACGCGGTAGATCTCGACCCGGGCGTCGCGGAGCGCGAGCACGTCACCGTCCTCCAAGACGGTGGCGACCCGTCCGCGGGCTCGGGTCCATTCTCCCGCGGGTGGGGAGTCTTGACTGCTGGCCTCACAGCCCACAACGGCAAGACTCGAAGCCAAGAGGCTGATGCAACGCTCGAAAGGCAGACGCACGGGGTTGACATCGCCACGAACCGAGTTGACTTGAGACGAGCGGAGGACCTTCCCAGATGGGCCCGCGATTGGGCCGGCTCCGAAGGGCGTGCGCGTTCAGCCCGCCCAGCGCCGTTGCGCCCACGCCGCCCCGAGTCCGGCGTGGGCGAGGGGCTTTC
Source organism: uncultured Nannocystaceae bacterium (assembly GCA_964352485.1). GTDB lineage: Bacteria > Myxococcota_A > Polyangia > Nannocystales > Nannocystaceae > CAJXVA01. The sequence continues at coordinate 3,772 of CAYGTG010000385.1, forward strand.
GAAGACGGTGCTGCGCTGCTGGGTGTCCGCGGTGACGGTGCTTCCGGCCCATCGGTGCTCGTCACCAAGGTGCGGACCCAAGAGGCGGTGCGTCGCTCGGTGGATGGGGCTGCTGTGTGTTCCGCAACGATCCTGAGATGGTCGCCGACGCGTTCGGCTGCTGGCTCGAGTCCGAGACCGTCCGCGGAGCGTTTGACCACGTCACGTTTGCTGTGTTCGACCGCACCAAGCGGGTTCACGACGCGTTCGCTCGCCGGTTTTCGGTATAGGGCGGGCGATCGGAGGGGGACTTGCTAGACCCTAGACGTGACTCAGGTGCTGCCCGCACTCATTCAAGGAGCCAGCCGCGGCATCGGGGCCGGCCTCGTGCGCATGCTCTTGGAGCGTGGGCAATCTGTCGTGGCCACGAGCCGGACACCGGACGCTCTGGGAGACCTCCAGCGCGAGCATGGAGACCGGCTGCTCCGCTTGCGCATCGACGTTGAAGACGAGCCATCGATCGAGGCTGCCGCGGCCGAGGTCGGGTCGGTCCACCCCCGTCTGGGGCTGCTCATGAACGTGGCGGGGTTGCTTCACGACGCCGAGCGCGGACCGGAGCGCCGGACCCGGGACCTCGACCCCGTGTGGCTTCACCGCACGTACGCGGTCAACGCGGTGGGGCCGCTGCTGGTGGCCAAGCACTTCGCACCACTGCTGCAACATGTGGAGCGGGCCGTCCTGGCCAACGTCTCGGCGCGGGTCGGCAGCATCCAGGACGACCGTGCGGGCGGTTGGTACGGCTATCGGGCTTCGAAGGCGGCGCAAAACATGTTCACCAAGAACCTCTCGATCGAACTCACCCGGCGCCACGGGGAACTCGTTGTCCTCGCGCTTCATCCGGGGACGGTCGACACCGGGCTCTCGAAGCCGTTCCAGCGCGGCGTGAAGACGCTGTTTTCGGTTGAGCGCGCGGCGGGTCAGCTGCTGGGGCTCGTCGATTCCGCGACTCCGGACGACAACGGCCGCTTCATCGCTTGGGACGGGACCGCGATCCCGTGGTGATCTCTACGGCGGCAGCAGCTGGTCGATCGTCATGACCATGGCCTCTGCGTCGAACTCCCGTCTCAGGTAAGCGATGGTGCCGTCGGCGTCCACAATGACGTCGAGCGGAAACGGGCTGATCGCGCCATCGGGATCGGCGTATTCGAAATAGGTGTCGTCTCCGCGAAGGATCGGAAAGCTGACGCCGGTTTGGTCGACGAACCCAGCGAGCGTGGACGCGGACTCGTTGCCGAACAGGCCGCGGCCGCTGAAGCCAAGCACGACGACCTCGTCTTCGGAGTAGCGCTGGCGGATGCGGGTCTCGAGTTCTGGAAACTCCAGAACACAGACGGGTCAGAAGGTTGCGAAGTAGGCCAGCACGGCCACTTTCCCGTCCAGGTCTGCGTTGGTCCAGGTGTTGCCCTCGAGGTCTTGAAGCGCGAACGCCGGGGCGGGGTCACCCACTGCGAGTCCCGCGACGTTGGCGGTCAGCGGCACCTCGAGCTCGGGTTCGTCGGGGTCGTCGCTGCAGACTCGGACCGCGCTTTGCACCGGGGCACGTGAGCTCGGCGCGAGCTGGACCTCCACCGCTGTGGAGCGACCCGGATCGACCACGAAGCAGGTTTCGTCCACGGTGACGTCGGCTGAGCCGGTGATGTCATACACGGTCAGTGGGCGCGTGCCGGCGTTGGAGACGAGCAGGACGCGTGTGTCGGGGTCCGAGGGCTGTACGTTGCCAAACTGGAGCGAGCTTGGGCTGAGATCCACTTCGGGGCCCCGCTCGGGGCGGAACGCGAAGGCGTGCAAGCCCGTCCATTCACCGCCATAGACCCGGGCTCGGTCCGCGACCGCGCCCACGGCCAGCACCCGGGAGAAGGTGTCATCGGTGGGGACGGTCTCTGAAAACAGGGGGCTCGGTTGAGCGGGGTCGGTGAGGTCGTAGCCGCGCAGGGCGTCCCATTCGGCGACGACGATCTGTGCGGGGCCGAGTCGCGCCAGATCGAGCGCCGAGCCGGAAACTGGATGTTCGCCCAGGACCACCGGAGCTCCGGGATCGTCGATGTCCACGATGGCAATGCCGCCCGAGCCCACGACATACGCCCGGTCGCCTTCGAGCAGCACGTCGCGACTTGAGCCTTGGAGCGCGACGGTCGAGAGCAGCTGGGGCTCTGCATTGGAGACGTCGTAGAGTCGAAGCCCCGCCGCGCCGTCGGCCAGCGCCAGCAGGTCCCCGCGAAGAACAGGCTGCCAGGCGTCTGTGTCTTCCTGGAGCGAACGGCCGGTCTCGGTCACTTCGCCGCCGGTGAGCTCCAGCGCCACCAGGCCCTGCCCATGCGCTGCCGCGAAGATACGGCTGCCTGCGATCGCGACACCCTCGATCGATGCAAACGCCGAGCTCCACGCACCGAGCAGGTCCGGGCGGCTGGGGTCGGAGACGTCGTAGACTGCGAGCCAGGGGGTTGGCTGAACCTCGTCCCCGCGGTTGGTGATGACGACGCGGGATGTGTCGGGGTCGAAGCCGACGTGCTGGCACCGGGGGAACTGGCTGTTGGAGAGGTCTCCGCCCGGCGCCGCGTTCTCGACGAGAAGGCGAGGGGCATCGCCGGAGGTGTCAAAGATCGAAAGGCCTCGCACGCCGGTGCAGACGTAGGCGAGCTCGTCGTGCGCGACGATGTCGGTGATCTCGATGAATGTGTTGGTGTTGGCGCGACCCAGCGGTTGCATTGGGTCGAGGGTGGGCCCCTGTGAAGTGGGGCAGCCGGGCCCAGACGCCGCGCGACAGGGTGCCGCGGCGCCCGGGTCCTCTTCGACCGTGCACGCCGAGAGAAGGCTCAGAGAAAGCAGGATTCGGGCGTTCATTCGTCGAGCAACTGTTGGAGCATGGCCGCTTTCGGCGCGCCCTCGGCGGGCGAGTCCGTCGACTGGGGTGCGGGGCTGTGGGGCTGGACAGGCGGGCGGTGGATCGGCGGCCCCCGAGCTTCCGGTCATGACACCGGTCTGCGAGGCCATCGCCGTGGAACTCGTGCCGCCGGGGACATCGGTACCGCTCGCGGGCAGGGGATTGCCGGTTTCGGGCCCGTCGCAGCTGGTCGCGACGACCCCCAGTGCCACCCTCAACACTCCTATCCGCATATCGCAGAGCAATACGCCCCCGCAAGGGCCAGGTTACCTGCGTAGGCTGACACCCGTACAGGTCCGCCACTTCCCCAGTCCCTTGGGGCGGCCGGCCAGGCTCGCTAAGCTGCCGCAGATGAGAAGGACCTCCGTCGGGCTCGCACTGGTTGTGGCCCTCGCGCCCACGTGGGCCCTGGCCAAGGATCCTCCGCCCCAGCCTCTGCGCGCTTCGCTTGAGGTCGAGGCGCGGGAGGCCGAGGACGGGAAGGACCTCGAGGAGCGCGTGAAGACAGCGCTGGGCGCTCGGCTGCGCAAGGCCGAGGTGCTGCCGCGGAAGTCCTTGCAGGACGGTGTCATTCACGTCGAGGTGAGTCCGCTCCCCGACGGCGAGGGCTATCACTACGACGTCTACGCCGAACAGGCCGACCGCACCCTCGCCGAGACCAAGACCGAAGCCGATTGTTCGGGTTGCGACGAGGCGGCGCTCCTCGAAG
>CAYGTG010000386.1:0-7398 GCA_964352485.1 uncultured Nannocystaceae bacterium
GTTCATCAAGCCATGTGCGGCCGCCGCGTCGAGGTATGTGGTCAAGCCGTTGGATGTCGGGGCGGGGCGCGTCATGCCCCCGACCGTTGCAAACATCGAACGAGACCAAATGGTCATTCGTTTCAACACCTTGCAAGGTCCCCACGGGACACCCTCTCGTCGAGGGCGTGCGCGTGTGCACAGGCGTGACGCAACCGCACAGTTGAGCGCGGTTGAAAGTGTTCTAGGCCGATTCCATGCCACAGCGTCCAAAACCCGCGCCAGTCCACTGGATCGTCCAGGTCGACAACTCACCACGAAGCCGAGGTGCGGCCCGCTGGGGGGCCTGGCTGTCGAACCGATCGACCCGTCCCCTGCGGCTGACGGCGCTGCACGTGGGGGAACTCGACGAACTCGCCGAAACCCACCCCGGGGTGGGTTCGCCGCTGGTCCGAGCCCGCGAGGCGACCCTGGCCTCCCTGCGCGGCATCGGGGTGCAGGCGGAGTACGACGAAGTCGGAGTCGTCGACAATGACTCTGCGATTGAAGCACTCCTGAATTCCACCTCCGGCGCCGGTCAGCGCGGCTCAATTCTCGGACGCAACCAGCCGGCGGACTCCTGGGCCCTGGTCTCTCTGGGTGCCGTCACGCGAAACGTTCTACGCAAGACAGACGACCCGGTGTTCGTTGTCCCGCCGGACTACGAACCTCCACAGGTCCCCGGACCGATCGTGGTGGGGGTCGCTCCCAGTGCTGACGCACGCGCGGCGTCCCACGTTGCCGAAGCGCTCGCGGAGGCACTCGACCTCACCGTCGCGTACGTCCACGTCATCCCCAACGTTGCCCGCTTCGTCGCGGCGACCCCCCAGGCACCCGCCGCGTATGCCGGTGTCGGCGACCTCCAGACCACCTATAAGCAGGAGGCACGGGAGGCCGTCGAGCGTTGGATGTCCGACAGTGGGCTCGAGCGGCCTTTGCACATCGAAGTCGGCGATCCGACCGACACCCTCCACCTGACTGCCAAGCGCCTGTCGGCCACGATGGTCGTGACCGGCTCGCGCCAGATGACGACCGTCGAGAGAATTTTCAATCGCAGCGTCGGAAGCAGCCTCGCGGCCGTCTCGCACATCCCCACGCTCGTCGTTCCCCCCGACACGACCTCGATGGACGAGTCTCGCGCCTCATGAAGCTCCGTCGCAGCGAAAGCGGAGTGAAGCTGCCGACGCAAAAGGGGGAGGACACGACATCCTCCCCCTTTTCCATTTCCGAAATCCGTTTCCAAAGTCACTCGCGCTCAGTGCCCAACACGACCTCGTGGAATCCCTCCCGCGGTTGAACACCCGCTACAAAAGCCCGGCCGTATTCAGCGCGTTGTCCCCCAGCGGTGCCAGCAGCGCGGTCAGCCTGGCCACCGACGCCCCGGGGGCGAGCAGCCCAGTGAGAAACACGGTCCGATTGGCAACGAAGGCATCAATCCCAACGCCGAGAGCCTCGACGTCCGGATGTCGCAGCCGCATCCGGAGTCGAAATCCAAGTTCGACGTCGTGGTCGTCCGGGGTCCCCTCGCGGCCCGTGTTGAGGGACGAGAGCAGGCGGCGAAGTCGTTCGGCGTTCCCCTCGAGGCTCAAGCTGCACAGCCCTGCGTTCCAAAGCGCAGGGTCCCGGGCCAGCTCGTCGAAGTCCGAGACGAAAATCAGCGGCACCGCGGAGTTGTGTGCCCAGGCCCGCACGAGCGCCGCTCTCTCGAGTGCATGCTCGACGTCGTCCACGACCACCACGAGCGCACGTGTGCGAGGGGTTGTGTCTGCGGGCACAGCGAGACCGCGCACCTCGCTGACGATGATTCCACTGCCAACGAGGTGGGCTGCGATCCGTCGCGATGGACCCACGACAACGACGTTGCCCACCCGGTCAATCAGCCAAGGGTCGACCGGGGACGAGGCATCGTCTTCACCGCGGGTCGCCATCATGGGTTCGAGCTAGTCCGTCACGGCAACGCCGCAACCGGCGGAGGCTCTGCGCGGAGATCGTTGGTCCGCGTGATGGACACGAAACCAAAAGCTCGACCCCTGCCCGGGCTCGCTATCGACCCCCACGGCGCCATCATGCAGCTCGAGGATGCTTCGACAGATGTACAAGCCCAAACCGGCCCCCCGCGGTTTTTCTGCACCGCCAGAGATCCGAGCGTACCGCTCGAACACGCGATCGCAGGCCTCCGGGCTGAGCCCAGGGCCCTCATCCGCAACCGTCAGCTTGACCATTCCCTGCTCGTCGCGCACATCCACCCGGATGGTGCCGGTGGTGTATTTGACCGCGTTGGTCAGGAAGTTCCGCAGGACCTGTTCGAGTCGCGTCGGGTCTGCGTCGGCGAGCGCGCATCCGGCCGCCTCGAGCTCGAAGGTCCGCTGCGGGTGGAGACCCCGAACCTCGTCGACGAGCCGTCGTGCGAGGTCATCGACGGACATTGGACGACGATCCAGGACCAGTCGCCCCAGGTCGAGATCGGTCAAGTCGGTCAAGTCTTCGATGATCCGAACCATCGAACCCACGGTCCCTTCGATCGCTACCGGCAACGACTTCAGAAGGGGCCCGGCGCTACCCATGGCGCTCGCCGCTGCGGCCCGCATCGAAAGCGCCTGAAGCGGGCCTCGAAGCTCGTGGGCAACAATGCGCATTGACTGCTCCCGCTGGGCGTTGGTGCGCTCGAGTTCTTCCTGTTTGCGCGCAAGCGCCTCGTGGCGCGCGGCTGCGTCTTCGAGGCACGACACCAACACCGCAGCCAGCGCGGGACGAAGCAGCTGCGAATCCGCCTCGCCGGGGCCAGCCAACGCTCGCTGAATCCTGGGAAGAACCACATCCATCGACAGAGGCTTGGTGATGTAGTTGTCCGCGCCCGAGCGCACAGCTTCGAGAACGTGGGAGGGATCCTCGAGCGTCGTCATCACGATTACGGGAACGTGCGCGGTCCTGGGATCCTCGCGGAGCGCTCGTGTGACGGCATAGCCATCGAGGTCGGGCATGACGATGTCTGTCAGCACCAGGTCCGGTGGTGATGCGCGGCAGGCCTCGAGTCCGGGCTTCCCACCGTGGGCAACCTCGACCTCGAACCCCGCCGCCAACAAGCTGGCGCGCACGGCTGCAGCCTGGGTCGCGCTGTCCTCAATCACAACGAGTCGAGTCATGGTTCATTCGTTCCGTGAAGCCGCCGGCCCAAGGCACCAGGCGTGCCGACGAAGTCTGCCCCACAACGAGACCAGACGGCACCCGGCATTCCGAAGACTGCGGAGCTCCCAGCGTCTTGCACCCAAACGCCTGCTCCGCCGGCGCGCATGGACTCAGCGCCCCGCGCACCGTCGTCCCCCAGTCCAGAGAGGACGATTGCAAGCGCCCCGGGGCCATAACGAGTCAGCGAGCCAAACAATACATCGGCGCTTGGCCGAAACAGAGCGTTGCGGGGCGACTCGGTGAGCGCAATGTGACCATCCTTCATCAAAATATGTCTTCCATGCGGTGCCATGAACACCGTGTTGGGCTGCGGGGCTTCGCCACCGCCCGCGATCACCACGGGCACCCCGGTCACCTTTGAGAGCCAGCGCGCGTAGGACTCGGAAAACCCCGCGGCGAGATGCTGAACCAGGAGCGTTGGCGGGAGGCTTCGGCCGGCAGATTGGATGAGTTCAGAGGTCGCCCCCGGACCGCCCGCCGACGCCGCGATGCCAAGAATCTCCCACGCCCGTGGAGTCTCCTCCGCCGCCTCAGCCCTCGCGCGCCAGCTATCGCTGGGCCCGGCGTCCGCGTCGCGTTGCACGATGTTTCGAAGCGTTTGAATGAACTCGCGGGCGCCTCTCGAGTCGGGACCACCGTAGGGCGGCTCCATCACAAACACCGCCCCCGCCTGCATGGCCGCGAACAACTCGTCGGGATCCGTAATGTCGATCACGGCGGAGACGATGACGACGGGCATCGACAGCTCCGCCGCGATCGCCCGTGTTGCCACCAAACCATCGACGTGGGGCATCACGACGTCCATCAACACCACCTCGGCCGCTGCCCGCCGACAAACATCGACGGCGCCGCGGCCGTCCTCAGCCTCGGCGACGACCTCAAACTCTCCCGCCGTCTCGAGAACGGCTCGAAGCGACGCCCGCACTGTCGGCGAGTCGTTGAATACGACGACCCGCATCAGCGAGAGCCCCCGAGGGAGGCACGAACGACTTCGACGAGCTCGTTGGTCTCGAAGGTTCCCTTCTCGACAAAGGCCGTCGCGCCCATTTGACGACATCGTTCGCGAGCCCCTTCGTCCTGACGGCCCGTGAGAACGACAAAAGGAAGCCCCTGTAGTTTCGGGTCGGCACGGCACCGTGACAGCAGCTCGAAGCCATCGAACTCCGGCATCTCGAGGTCTGAAACCACGACGGCGTACTCGCGACCGACAAGGCGCTGCCACGCGAGTGTTCCCCCGCTGGCCGTGTCCACGGTGTACCCCTCGCCCTCAAGCACGAGCCGCACGAGCAGACGCGTGGTGACCGAATCATCCACAACCAAGACCCGACATAGAGGCTGGTCGAACCCCAGGTTGGACTCGTCCGCCCCCCCGTCTTGAATCCGTCGCCAGACCGCAGACATGTCTAGGACGAGTCCGACGGCACCGTTCGGCCGCCGAAAGGTCGAGGAGATCAACGGGAGCCCTCGCAAATGGCCTCGAAGTGGTCGAGCGACGATTTCGGCCAGCTGAAGCACCCGAGGAACGAATACCACCCATGGCTCGCGAGAACGCAGCACCACGCCGACGCAACGGCTGTCGAGTCGATCGCTGGCTCGTTCCCCACAGAGTAATCGGTGCAGACGGACGAAAGGATAGGACCGCTCGTCGATCACGCAACGCGGAGCTTCTGTCCGGGTTTCGAAGCTGGAGGCGTTCAACCGGACGATGCGTTCGATCGACTCGAGGGGGATGGCGTACGTCGTGTTCTCGAGCTCGACCAAGACCGCGGACACACCGCCTTCGAGCATCGGAACCCGCAGTGCAACCGTGGTGCCCTGGCCTACCCCGGTTTGCACCTCGACCGTTCCGCCCAGCTCCCCAATGCTCTGGCGCACAAACGCCATTCCCATTCCACGACCCGAGACATTGGATGCGGTGTTCGACGTGGTGACCCCAGGTTCGAATGCAGGCTCGGCCGCATGCGGAGCCTGCAAACGGAGCGCTTCCTGATCAACACCGCGTCCGTCATCCTGGATCGAGAACACCGCGAAAGTGCCCTGGAGCTGGACCCGCAGCGCCACGGTTCCGTACCCCGACTTGCCAAGCGCCGCTCGCTGCTCGGGGGACTCGAGCCCGTGGTCTACAGCGTTGGAGACCAAGTGCTGCAGCGCTTCGAACACGCGCTGCAGCAGCCCGCGATCGAAGCGCAGCGCTCCGCCCTCCACCGAAAAGCGGACACGCTTGCCACCGACCCGGGCAACCTCGAGCGCGTTGCGTTCGAGGCGGTCTACGAACTCATCGACGGGCTGCGCGTAGAGCCGCTGCAGGCCCTCACTCAATGCAGCCGCACTCGCGACGGCACGCTCGCGGGCAACAGCGACCCGCGCTGCGTCCCCATCCGGTTCGGACAGCAGAAGGTGAGCCCGCAAGACTCTGGCTTCGTCACGCATCCGGCGGAGCTCCTCGGAGGAGATCGGGATGACAACGTCGACGGCCGGATGCTGGACTGAATCCGCCTCTGGCTCGTTCCCGGAGCCGCCCGGCAGCCCATCGAGAAGCTCCGAGACCGCCGCTATGGCATCCTCGCGCGGGATCGACTCGCCGCGGCGAACCCCCAGCAGCCTGTCTTCCACGCGGTGGGCGAGTCCGACGACTTCATCGGCCCCCACAGCCCTCGAAGCGCCCTTGAGGGCGTGCGCGATTCGAAACGCCTCCTTCGTCGCGGCGTCGCGGTCTTGGGCTGAGGACGAGTCTCGCTCGAGGGTGACAAGCAGGCCCGCGAGCGCGTTTCGCTGCATCGCGACTTCCTCATCGAAGACGGCCCTGAGTTCCTCGAGCAGCTGTGAATCCATGTTGGGGTTGGCGAGGATGGGTACGAAGCGTTTCGAACGGTCGAGAGTCAGACCCGATAGTGTGCGATCGCCTGCTGCAGGCGGGAGCTGACCCGGTTGAGCTCCCGCGTGGCATCCTCGAGCAGGCGAGCGCCATCGACCCCGTGTCTTGCGGCCTGCTCGATGGAGCGGACGGCCTCGGTAATCTGTCCCATGCCGTCGACCTGTTGTTCGGCGCTGGATTGAATTTGCTCGGCGGACGTGGCTGCGTCACGGATCACGTCCTGGAGCTGGTCGAGCCGCCGTCCGGCGTCCATCGCCGTCTCGAGCGCAGCCTCGACGCTTCCCGAGCCTTCTTCTGCAGCGACAACGACCTTCCCCGTCGAGCGCTGCAGACCCAGTAAGAGATCGCGAACCGTGGACGTCGCCGCGCGAGACTGCTCGGCGAGGGTCCGCATCTCCCGGGCGACGACCGCGAACCCGTGCCCCTGATCGCCGGCGCGCGCGGCCTCAATCGCCGCGTTGAGGGAGAGCACGTTGGATTGTTCCGCGAGCTCGTTGACGGTGGCCACCACGGCGTCGACCTCCTGCACGTCTTCGGACAAGGACAGAATCCGCTCCGCGACCGACTGCATCCGATCCCGAACGTTGGCCATCGCATCGACGCTCTCGCGCACCGCGGTCTTACCAGCATCGTAGACGGTCACGCTCCTGCGCGAGGTCCCCTCCACGCCCCGCGCGGTGCTCGCAACGAGTTCAGCTGTCCTGGCGACTTCATCCACCGAGGCCACCGTCTCGGCGACACCGGAGGCGGATTCGGCCGCACCGGCGGAAGAATCTTGCGCCATCCCTTGGAGCTGGACAGCAGCCGTCGACAGGGTGTGAACCGCTTCGTGAATGCGAATGGTCATCTTCCGCAGGCCCGCGCGCATCTCGCTGAGGCTCCTGCCCAGACCGGACAAGGAGCCCTCATCGACCTCCACAGGTCCGTCCGTGAGGTCACCACGAGCGATACGAGCCAACATCGCAGTTAGCCGAGTCTGGGTTGTTGCCAGGTCCTCGGACTCTCGCTCTTGCGCCTTCATCGAGGACTCGAGCTCCGAGAGCATCTCGTTGAAGCTTTGGGCCAGCTGCCCGATTTCATCGTCTCCAGAGACAGACGAACGCGCCTCGAGATTTCCCGCTCGGACCTCTTGGGTGAACCCTACGAGCCTCGAAATGCGAGACGAGATGCCCGAGGCAAAACCGAGGGCAACGACGACACCAAGCCCGGCAACAACGAGCGAGCCGAGCGCAGCGACAGCTGACGCCACCTCATGGACTTGCTCCGACTCCGCTCGGATCGCGTCTGACGCCTGGACCTGGCTGTCGAGCAGGGACCGT
>CAYGTG010000387.1:0-7367 GCA_964352485.1 uncultured Nannocystaceae bacterium
AATCGGACAAACCGAGTCTCGCGCGTTGGCCATCGCGTCTTCACGCTCATCGAGCTGATGGTCGCCATGGTCGTGTCGTCGATCGTCGTGCTGGGCATCTTTGCGTTCTCGAGCATTCAGCAGACCACCACCGGCATCCACGAGCGAAACGTCCGTATCCAGCAGGCCCTCGAAGGGGCCATGTACAGCGTGGGCCAGGACGTCCGCGCGGCGGGCATGGGGTGGTCGCGACTGTGTACCGAGCTTCGCGTCTGGGACGGCGCGAACAACCGGCTGATCAACCCCGGCGGGGCGATCAACCCCGCCTCAGCGACGGTCGATGCCGTGACCGGAGAAGCCTACTGGGTGCTGCGCGATGGCGTCCAAGGGTTCTGGGACTCCGGACCCGGTGGGACGATCGTCGGCGCCGGCGGTGGTGAGGCGAGCTCGGCCCGCCCCGATGCGGCCGGTGATGCGCTCGATGTGATCGTCGCCGAAGCGAACTACACTGGGAGCATCGGCGTGTTCTCCCTGTCGACGGCGCTCGTGGGCGCAGATACGGCGGTCCTGGTTCGAACCGGCCCGGTGCTCGACTCCGCCAACCCGAATCATCTTGCCGAAGTGCAGCAGATGTTTCCGCCGGGATCGTTCGTGATGCTCGTCAACCCGCCGCAGCTCTCCTTTCGCGCCGAGCAGCAGCAGCAGTGCATCCTGCTGCAGCTCACCGGGGACGTCGCCGCGGGTCCCACGGCTCAGGAGTTCCTGCTTCCCATCGACGGCGCTTCGGGGTTCAACAACCTCGCTGGGTTGCTCAACGACAACAACGGCAGCCCCGCCGGCGACGACTGGGAGCCCGCGACGGTCAACAGCACCCAGGCCAGCGTCATCCCGATGGGCCGGCTGCGGTGGTCCCGGTACGAGATCGACTACAGCCTCCCGCGGATTCCATATCTGGTCCGCTACGACATCATCGGGTTCCAGGTCGGCGTCGACCCCGGCAACCTTGGCGCGGTCGACTATCCGCACTGTGATGCCGGCACGTGTCCGATGCCGGGCCTGCATCTGCCCGGAAGTGAGCCTCCGCCTCAAGCTGTGGCGATTGGGCCGATGATCGAGGACATGCAGGTCTCGGTTGGCTGCGATGGATACACGCCGGCGGGGGTCGCCGCTGCGGACGCGACGATCAACGACCCAGCGCTCGGGTTCGAAGAACGCGGTCCTGCCGAGGGTCCGTTCGCCGGGTTCTCCAACCGCACGATCGACGAGAACACGCCGGGCAGCAACGAGCGCGACTCGGACGAATGGCTCGGCAACGCGGTCGAGGAGTCCTGGGCTCCGGACTGCGTGTTCTACGGGACCGCTGAATACGAAGCCGCGGGGTGGGAGGCGATCGAAGGCAGCCTGAACCCGCCGCCGCCGCATCGAATGAGCCCGCAGAGCGTTCGAGTCACCCTCGTTGCATCGGGGGAGTACGACGAGGAGGGCGGAGGCTTGGGGACCGACCAGGTGCTCGCCGTCGAAGATCGCCCGCCGATGGAGTCCCAGGTCGGGGTCCGCCAGAGGTTCACGCTCACCGAGCGCTTCAGTCCGGAGAACCTGCGCTGGCGGGATCCCCAAATCGAGTAGCGGGCCCCCCAGCCATCCCGCGATCCGCATCCAAGCCGCATCCGATCCCACTCAAGGAGCCGTCCATGCAGACCCAACGTTCAACTTCTCTTTCCACCACCGCGATCGCGTCCCAGCGCGGCGTCACGATGGTCAGCGTCATGCTGATGACCGTGTCCCTGATGACGCTCGGCCTGCTGGCCGTGCGTTCGTCGGTGCGCGAAGCCACGGAGGCGGGTCAGCTGGTGTCTCGCGAGCGAGCCCTGATGGTGGCCCAAGCAGCCGTCGACCTCGCCTCTGCGCAGTACGTGCAATACGAAGAGGACGAGATCGACCAGGCGCTGCTCGGGTTCAATGGCCAGGGGGCTGCATGTTCGGACCCGCTCGCCGACTGCATTCCCGGACTCGATCCCGCCTCGGTCACCGGACAGCGCAACGACGTGCTGGCGGGCTCCGCCGTGGGTTGTGGGGGCCAGGTCTGTATGCGGCAGGGCTCGGTCGCGTTTTTGCGCAACTCGACCGGGGTTCAGGAGAGCTGGGCAGACGTTCCGTTCCGCGACCTCGTCCCCAACGGCGACCCGGACGCGCGGGTCACGGTTTGGGTTCGCAACAACGCCGCCGATGCTCTGGGTGTTGGCGGCTCTGGGATCTGGACCGACGACTCGGACGGCCAGGTCGTTGTGACCGCGCAGGCTCGCGTGCGGCAGACCGTGGTGACCATCGAGCAGGAAATCGCCCTGTCGGTCGGCGCCGGGCTTCAGTTGCTGCAACCCCAAAGCCCCGACGAAGGCTACGGAGGCGGTCACAACAACGACAACTCCGCCGTGTCGGTGTGTACGGACGACTACGTGGCCGGCGCGGCTGCGGGCTGATGATGCGTTGAGGGCAGGGTGGCTGCGCGCCGTCGTCCGTTCGGACGGCGGCGCTTGTCGTTGTACCCTCAGCCTCGCGTTGGCCACCGACATCGAACTCCCCGCACCGCTGCGTAAGCTCCTGCTCAGCAATGACCTTCAGGTCGATGCACCGTTCGACCGGCGCATTTTCACCAATCGCGACCTGAACCTCGATCGCGTCAGCCTGTTGGGCTTCGACATGGACTACACCCTGGCCATCTACTTCCAGGATGCATTGGAGCGCCTCTCCCTCGAGTCGACGACCAGCAAGCTGCTCGCCCGTGGATATCCGGTAGAAATCGGCAACGCCGACCCGGATCCTCGGTTCGCGATTCGTGGGCTGATGGTCGACAAGAAGCTCGGCAACATCATCAAGCAGGACCGGCATGGGTACGTCGGCCGTGGCTACCACGGGGTTCGAAAGCTCTCCGACGACGACCGGCGTCCGTATCGAGACCAGCGCCTCGGGATGGAGGCCGAACGCTTCGCTGCGGTCGACACGCTCTTCGCACTCCCTGAGGTCACGCTCTACGCCCAAGCGGTGGAGCTCATCGACCGCAATCCCGAGCTTTGGCCCGACAAGACCCCGCCGAGCTACACCAAGGCCTGGAACGACGTGCGCGAGTGCATCGACGAGGCGCACCGAGATGGCTCGATCAAGGACCTGATCCGCGAGAATCCGGCCGACTACATCGAGCAGGACCCGGAGCTGCCCCGGACGCTGCACAAGTTTCGATCCGCCGGGAAGAAGCTGTTCCTGCTGACCAACAGCTACTTTCCATACTCCAACGCCGTCATGGACTTCTTGCTCGGCGGCAAGATGAACTCCTATCCCGACTGGTTCTCCTACTTTGACTGGGTTGTCGTGGGGGCCAAGAAGCCGGGGTTCTTCACCGACGGCGCCCCGTTTCAGGAACTCGATCGGAACGGCCAAGAGATTGGGAAGCCTCGCCAAGAGGTGCAGCGCGGCAAGATCTACCAGGGCGGGAATCAGCTCGGCCTGCAGGCGTCCTTTGGGTGTCACGGCGATGAGGTGCTCTACGTTGGAGACCACATCTACGGCGACATCGTGAAGAGCAAGAAGAGCTCCGGCTGGCGCACTGCGCTGGTCGTTCAGGAGCTGCAGCACGAGCTTCAAGTCGCACGGGCGCGCGGGATGACGCTGCAGGAGATCGAGAGCCTGTATCGACTGCGCAGCCAGCTCGCTGAGCAGGTCAGTGCGCTGCGGCATGTGTCGCGGGTCCTGGGCCGCCTGCCGCTCGAACAGCTCACCGAAGTCGGCGCACTGACCGCGTCCGAAGGCTCCGAGATGCTCGAGAGGACGCAGGCGAAAGTGCGGCATCGGCTCGACCGACTGCGGGCGTACGAGGCCGAGACCGTCGAGACGCTCGAGAAGCGAACGCGGGAGGTCGACGAGGCGTTCAATCCGTACTGGGGCAGCAGCTTCTCCGAGCGGCACGACACCTCTCGGTTCGGAGCCCAGGTTGAGAACTACGCGTGTATCTACACGTCCCGGGTCAGCAACCTGCGGTTTGTGTCACCGGCGAAGTACTTCCTGTCGCCCCATGGGTCGCTTCCCCACACGTCGGTTCGCTAACGACACCCGCACCCGCCGAAGGTCGGCCCAGGCTGGCTGGCCCAGGTGTTGCACGGTTCGTGACCCGGACGGAGCGCCCGTCCAAGAGTCCCATGAAGGAGCCGTCAGACCCGTGTTTGCGAGCCGTGCGCAGTTTGACTGCGCAACCGTTCGCGGGTCCTATGCATCGTTTTCATAGCGATGGCGATGGCTTGAAAAATCCCGCTGGCCGGTTTTTCGGCTGGACCTCGTCGAACTTCGGCCACCCCTGAGCAACCGCCATGCGCCACGCTCCCTCCCATACCCGATCCGGAGCTTCTCGTTCCGGACCTTCCTTCGCCCGATCGATTCGCAGGGCTCTGCTGAACTGGGCCGGTTTTGGGCTCATGGTCCTGATGCTGTGGCTGGGCCAGTCCGGGTCGTCGCAGGCGCGGCTCGACCCCTACTACGTGGTCCGCGGCGCGGCGTTTGGCACCGTCACGCCCAGGGTCCTGTTCGTGCTCGACACCTCGGGCTCCATGAGTCGGCGGGCGAGCACGTCAGCCGGCCGCTGTCGCTGGTCGCGCTGCGAGAACCCCGATTTTTACGACACCAACCAGGAGAGCCGGATCTCCGCCGCACGGCGGGCGATTCGGGCCGTCGTCGACAGCGCGGGGGAGAGCGCGCAGTTTTCGCTGATGTCGTTCGTGCAGAACGTCGCCGAGACCCAGGCGCCTCCTCCGATGTGTGAGACGTACGGCGACCCGGCGGTGCCAACCCGATTCGTCTGGACCAACGTGTTCAACGACTGGGCATCGTCGCTGTGGTGGATCTACCGGAGCGAAGCCGGACCGAACAACTACGCCGGCGGTCTTCGTTTGTGCCAGGGCGACGCACGCCGTCCCTACGCGTATATCCGCTGGGATGAGCTTGGCACGGGCTCGGTGATCGGTGCCGATGACCAGTCGGGCGACGTTCCTCCCTCGCCGCTCATCAGCCTGGACGAGTCGGACTACAGCGATATCTCCACCCTTCAGCGCCGAGTTCAATTCTTCCCAACCTTCATGGGCGTTCGGGCTCAGCTCAACGCCACCTCCGATCCTGATCAAGACATCCTCAACGCCAGCGTCGGTGACTACGATCGACTGACCGAGGTTTGGAACAACGACTTCTACTACTGGCCCTACGTCGACGGTTTTTCCGGCTACGCGACGTTGAACGTGTACGACTACGACGTCGGCGAAGGTCTCGTGAGTGCGTACGACGGATCTGTGCGCGCCGGTGTCGCGGGCGACAACGACTGGTTTGCCGGGGTCGAGCTGCATGCCCCGTTCTTCGTCGACCTGTCGGACACGGCCATTCCAGAGGAGAACTGGGGACCTGAGGACGAAGCTCAAGCGCTCGCCCTCGCGCAGGCCCGCACCGCGCCTCTGATCGAAGGTGGCGTGGATGCGACCGGCCCCACGCCATGGCGCTCCGCGGTCGGAACCATTCCCGGCACTCCGGTCGAAGACAACCGAGCGGGGACTCACGCCTCGATCGCCTCGTATCTCTCCTTCCTCAGCACCGTGGCAGAGAGCTCGGCCTGTGCACCGACAAACGTCGTGCTCTTGACGGACGGTGACCCGTCCGGCGGGGAGGGGGGAGCGGGCCTCTACGCCAACCTGGCTGCGCTTCGCAACGACCTCGGCGCTGCGGTGTACGTGGTCGGCTTCTTTGTCGACAGCGGTGAACTCAACAACATGGCCTGCGCCGCTGCGGGAGCCTGCGACGGTGGGAGCTGCGACTCTCCGTGCGACGACACCTCCGCGCAAGACTGGGACACGTGCAGCGACCCCGACAACCCCGACTCAGCGTGTGCGTTTGTCGCATCGAGCACCGCGCAGCTCGAGAGCATCCTCTCGGTCATCATCGACGACGCGCTGGAGATCTCCGTCGACTCTGGGCAAGGGTCGGTGGTCAACGAGTTTGGTGCCACCGGGCTGGCGGACGGGGTGGTTGCGGTCCAGACCGTCTTCAGCGCCAGCACCGACTATCCCGGATGGACCGGCCACGTCGAGCGTCGCTACTGCGAGATCTACGACGAGTTCGGCGCCCTGGTGCCGACATGCCAACCCCCCTCGCCGCTGTTCGAGCCGGAGCTCGAGGCTGCCTTCGACACGTTTGGCGACGGCTGCGACATCGGTCGCGACTGGGACGCGGGCGAGTGTCTTCGCGACACCGCGTGGAACGATCGACGAATCTACTCGCACGATGCGAACAACAACGTGTACGCGATCACCAACCCCGACGGCTCGGCCTCGGGCGACTTCATCAGCGAGCTGTCGGCGCTTGGCCTCGTCTCGGGCCCCGACGCCGACGACGATGCCGATGAGATCGCTGCGTTCCTGCTTGGCCGGGATGCTCCGGGGGGGTGGAAGCTGCCCGGTGTCAGCAACTCGTCGCCGATCACGGTGCGCAGGGTTCCGCAGTACGATGGCGCTCGTCTTCCCGAGGTGGCAATCGCCGACCCTCACTGCGCCGGTCGTCGTTTCGGAGAACTCGATGCGGGCACGCTGCCCGACTCCCTCGAGCAGTTCGCGGTGGATGCCTGGGACGAGGGCGAAGCCCCCAACTACACCTATCAAGAGGCGGTTGTGATCGGGGATGACTTCGGCATCATCCACGCCTTCCAGCTCGACTCCGGAAACGAACTCTTCGGGCTGATCCCTCGCTTCGCGCTCGCCAATGCGGTGCAGCAGGCCGCCAATGGCCCTGGCAACATGGGGCAGCCGGTCGAAGATCTCGAAGACCACATCTTCGGGGTGTCTTCCACGCTCAACCATGGCTGGGCATTCGACTCGGACGCGGATCGTTGGCGCCACTTGGGCATCATCGGCATGGGTGCGGGCGGCACCGAGTACATCGCGCTCGACCTGAGCCACATGAATCCCAGCGTCGATCCCCCGGTCGAGGTGCTTTGGACGACCGAGGACACCGCGCTCGCCGCTGCGTACGAGCCCCTCCTCGGAGAGACGTGGGCTCGGCCTGCGCTCACCTATCACGTGACGAATGACGAGCTTTCCTTGGAGCCAGAAGCGTTCTTGGTCGCGGGAAGCGGCTACCCGGACACCGGTGACGTCGGGGAGGAAGGCCGCGTGTTGTTCATCGCCAACGCGATGACCGGCGAGCTCCTCGAGCGGGCGACCATGCCCGCCGTGGCCAACGTCTACGAGAGCGTGTTCGGAACGGTCGTCGACCCATCGGTCGGCAGCCACTGCATCTCGCGCTACTGGGCGGAGGGCCAAGAGGCCTCCATCGCCGATCCCGCTGGACGCTTCTTCCGCTGGGACCTC
>CAYGTG010000388.1:0-7365 GCA_964352485.1 uncultured Nannocystaceae bacterium
CGAGTCGGGCGACACGCAGTGGTACCGCAAGTGGTACGGCCGCTACATCTGCCGCCAATGGGCGCTCGAGCACGAGGGGGTCGCCCCCAAGAAGGTCGAGCTGGTGAAGATGTGGTACCGGATGCCCTCGCCCGAGGACACCTGGCGGCACGGCTGGTACGACGCCGAGGAGCGGCTCGAGCGCGATGGCGCAGAGAAACTCGAGCACACCGAAGACTGCAAGCGGACCGTCATGGGGCAGCTGCCCAACCACATCCGCGAGCGCCACGGCCTGCCTCCCCTCGACGAGGAGGCTGGCTGGAAGTACAAGCCGTGGCTCAAGCACAAGAAGCGCAAGTGGGATCGCAAGCTCGAAAAAGAAGCCGCCGAGGCGGAGGGGCGCGAGCCCGTCTACGAGGACGACAAGTCCAAGAAGAAGTCCAAGAAGAAGTCCAAGAAGAAGGACTCCGCGACCGCTCGCGCCAAGAAACCCAACAAGACGACGGCGAAGGCCGACGTCAAGCGGCCCACGGACCGCAGTAAAGAGGACTAACGCGTGACCGGTTCACTCTTGGCCTACTTCGACCGTATCCCCAACGAGGAAGCGCTCGAGCTCGCCCCCACCGCCGGTTGGATCATGCTGTTCCTCGCCGTCATGGCGGGGCTCATCCTGATCATCAACCGTGAGGGCTGGCGCCGCGCCTTCCTGCGCGCCGAAGACCCCCGTGCCATGGCCGTCTTCCGCATCGTGTTTGCGTTCTGCGCGATGTGCAACATCAACGGGCTGTGGGAGCTCTTCGAGTACCTGTTCACCGACGAGGGCATCTTCATCACCGACGTCGCGCGACAGGTGTATGCGCGCGAGCAGTTCCGCGGGTTCGGCAACGGCCTCGCAGGGGACGAGTATGGATTCTTCGGATGGGCCGGCGTGTGGCAGTTCCTCAAGGGACCGAAGTACTCGCTGCTGTTCTTCTGGGACTCACCGCGAGCGTGGTGGATCCACTGGGCCGCATTCCAGCTGTCGGTCACGATGCTGATGGTGGGCATGTGGACCCGCTACACGAAGTGGATCGCCGCATTCTTGTTCCACAGCATCATCCTGCGGAACAACATCTTCTGGGAGGGCACCGAGAACGTGTATCGGTGCTTCTTCTTCTACCTGTGCCTGTCGAGGTGCGGGCGCGCCTACAGCATCGACAACTGGTGGCGCTGCAGGAAGTTGCGCAAGAAGGGACTGCTCTCCGAGCGAGGAGGCCCCGGCGACGGCGCTGGCGTAGCGCCCTCCGATGAGCACCCCAAAGGTCTCGAGGCGATCTACCGGCGCATTCCGGCGTGGCCGCGCATCCTGATCATCCTCCAGGTTGCCGCGATCTACTGCTACACGGGCGTGGTCAAGAACGGCTCGGTCTGGTGGCGAGGAGACGCGATGTACTACGCGCTCAACCTCGACCACTTCTACCGCCTGCCGCCACAACAGCTCTCGGCTGTGCTCGGCACGACGCTGTTCAAGCTCAACTCGTGGATCACCCACGCCTGGGAGGCATTGTTCCCGGTCGTCGTGCTTGGCATGTTCGTTCGCTTTGGCATGCGTGAGCGCCTGCCCAAGTGGTCCAAGAGCACGCACCGTGTTCACACCGCGGCGTGGGTGGCGTTCGGGCTCGGGTGCCTCGTGCTTTGCGAGGTGCTGTGGCCCGTCCACTTCTCCCCGAGCGGTAAGCCGGTCACCAGCTTCGCGCCCTGGAAGGCCGGCTGGTGGACGCTGCAAAAGGCTCAGTGGGTCTTTGGCGTCGGCTGGATTCTGGGCATGGTGATCATCGGGTTCGGCTGGCGCCGGCTTCGAAACCGTCCGCTCCACCTCACGCTGCGGGGTCGCGAGTTCACGATCGATCTCGACTGGGTTCTCAAGTGGTTCCTAGGACGCCGGGTCTGGGTGTTCGTGGGCCTGGTGTTCCAACTGCACGCGTTCGTCCTGATGAACATCGGTTGGTTCCAGCCGGGAACCAGCGCGGGGTTCTTGGCGTTCATCAGCGGCACCGAGATGGCCCTGCTTGGGGTTGTGTTCGGCAAAGCATTCTCGCGCCTCCCGGGCCTCCGCTCGGTGATCCCCCAGTGGGTGCAGGATGGCCAGGGCCCCACGCCGGCCGAAGACCCCACGCTCCCGCATCTGCACCACGATGGCGTTCGCCTCCCCATGTCCACGATGGTCATCGGGCTCGCAATCGCCGCCTCGGGGGTTCTGCTGCAGTACAAGGACCTCCTGTCCTACGGCTGGACGCTCATCGGTCTGTTCGCGTTTCTTGCGGGCTCGATGTGGCGCGAAGCCAACGCAAAGCCCAAGCCCTGCCACGTCCTGTCCGATCCCTACGAAGGCGCACCCGAGCGTGTGCCGCATGGGACGATCAGCGAGCCATGGGCCTACGGTCCGCTTGGGCGGCTGTTGGCCGCGTGCCTGGTGCTCTATCAGGTCGTGGGCGTCGCCTGCTGGTTGCTGCCAGACAAGGACAGCTTCAAGTGGCGGACGCACACGCACGAGCCCTTCAAGTGGTGGCTGCAGCGCACACAAACCACGCAGGGCTGGAAGATGTTCGCCCCCAACCCACCCCGGGCGAACCGGTTCCTCAAGATTCTCGTGACCGACGAGGACGGTGAGGTCTGGGACATGCGCTCCGACATCTACGCGGAGGAGCAGCGGCCACTGCCGTGGATCTGGTACACGCGTCAACGCAAGATCAATCGCCGCATCGGCGGCAGCGAAGGCGGACATGGCAGCTGGTACCAGAAGTGGCACGGCCGCTATCACTGCCGCGAATGGCAGAAGTTGCACGATGGTGAGGTCCCCCGGAAGGTGGAGCTCATCAACATCACGTACACCATTCCCACGCCTGAGTTCGTGTTCAAGAACGGCCCGTACGACCCCTGGGAGCGCCTGGAGAAGACGGGCAAGGAGAAGCTCATCTATACGACTCGGTGCCGCACCGAAGTGGGCGCGCAGCTGGTCAACGAGATTCGAGCCCGGCACGGGATCGCGCCGGCCGACATCGAAATCCGTCGGTGGAGTGCGCTGCGTGGCCGCGAAGCCGCTTGGGACCGCTTCCTGAAGAGCCAAGCGAAGAAGGCCGAAGAGGAGAAGAACGGCAAGTCCGACGAGGACGAGGGCGCCAAGTCCAAGAAAGGCGGCAAGAAGAAGTGACGTGGCAAGCCGCTTGGGAGGAGGGCCGGACGCCCTGGGATGCCGGGAAGTCGGCACCCGTCCTGCGTTCGCTGGTCGAGGAAGGAAGCCTTCCGCAGGGTCGGGCTTTCGTGCCCGGCGCGGGCAGTGGGTACGACGTGCTGACGTTGGCGAGCCCGCGAAGGGCGGTCGTCGGGCTCGACCTGGCGCCGTTGGCCAAGACTCGCTTCGACGCTCTCGCCCAGACGCACCCGCATCGCGGGCAGGTGGAGTTCGTCGTGCAGGATGCCTTCGCCTACGCTCCCGACGCGCCGTTCGATCTGGTGTGGGACTACACGTTCTTGTGTGCCCTCCCGCCCGAGCTGCGGCCCACGTGGGCCACGATGGTGGACCGGTTGCTGCATCCTTCGCACGGCGAGCTCGCCGCCCTCATCTTCCCGGTCGTACCCGACGCAGACCCAAGCGAGGGTCCGCCCTACCCCATGACCACCGAGCTTGTCGCCGAGCTGGTCGAGCCCTTCCTCGAGCCGATCTCCATCGTACCGGTCGAGACGAGCAACCCAGGACGCGAGGGCAAGGAGTGGCTCGGACGGTTTCAGCGGCGTCGATAGCCTTGAGAGTTCCAAGCTGGGCCGCCTGCGCGCTGGCGGATGCCCATCGACCGCCGCATGAATGCATGCGATGGGTGCGTACGCGCGATGGCTCAAACGCGGCGCCGACGTTGCGCTCGCCTCGGCGGGACTGGTCGTCGCCGCTCCTGTACTCGGTGTCGTGGCAGCGGCGGTGGCCGTCAAGCTTGGGCGCCCGGTGTTGTTTCGCCAGCGCCGCGCCGGTCGCAATGCCGAGCCGTTTTCGATTCTGAAGTTCCGGACGATGACCGATGGTCGCGGCTCCGACGGCGAGCTGTTGCCGGACGCCCAGCGGATGACTGACTTCGGCCGGTGGCTGCGCAGCACCAGCCTCGACGAACTCCCCGAACTCCTCAACGTCCTGCGAGGCGAGATGAGCCTGATCGGCCCGCGCCCGCTCCACCTGCGCTACCTGCCTCGCTACAGCACGCGACAGGCCCGGCGCCATGACGTGCGCCCGGGCATCACCGGGCTTGCGCAGGTTCGGGGGCGCAACGCGTTGGGCTGGTCTGAGCGGTTGGAGCTCGACGTGGTCTACGCGCAGAGCGTCGGGCTCGTGCTCGACCTGCAGATCTTGTTGGAGACCGTGTTCGTGACGCTTCGGCGCGAGGGCATCACGCAACAGGGCCAGGCCACGATGACCGAGTTTCGCGGCGCGGATGCGGAAGCCGAAGACGTGCAGGTCACGGCGGCATAGGAGACGACTGAAGATCACTCCGGTTCTGCCCTGCGTCTGCAGATCTTCGGACTCCTCATGATCGTCTCCCGCGTGGGCCGCGATGGTGGCGTTGCCCAACTCAGGCGCCGCCGAAGCGGACGGTGTCGGTGGCGTCCGGCAGCGGCACCACCTCTCCTGTGCGCACGTGGACGAGCGCGTGTGACCGCCCCTCGGTTCGGTCCTCTCCCGATGAGCACGCCACCAACGAACCATCGGACGAAATCTGGAAGCCAACGTTCTCGCCTGCGCACTCGGGAACGACCCGGACCACCGGCGGGTCGTCTTTGAGATCGATCAGACGCAGCGTCCCCTCATCGAAGGTACTCACGACCACCGTGGATCCATCGTCGGAGAAGCTGGCGTTGTGGGGCTCGTCGAGCTCGAGCAGCACCTCGGAGCTGCCGAGGGCCTGCCCGGACAGCTGCGTGCGATGAAACGCGACCGCGTCTTCCTCGAAGCTCCAGTAGAAGACCGCGTCGTCATCGGCCGAGAAGCGCACGACATTGATCGAAGCGCCGAGCGCGATCGGGGCCCCAAACGCGTCCCCTGCCCGCGGGACCAGGTGCGTGCCCGAGGGGCCGTCGGAATCGACCCGGGTCCTCAGCGCGACCCATGACCCCGCGGGGGAGACGATGATCGGGTTGAAGTTCGCGGTAAACTCGATCTTGCGCTCGATCTCTCCGGTCGAGACGAGGACGGGCTCCGCCGCGACACCGTCGCGAAGCCCGACCCAGGCCACATCCGCGACCCGGGTCCCATCCGACTCCCCTTGGATGAGGAACAGGCCGTCATCGTGGATGACCCCGCCGGCCGTCCAGATGCCGTAGGCCGTCCTCCCGGGAAGCAGAGGTGGCGTCATGGTTCCAGCACCCGGCGAGGTCAGGTCCAAGACCGCCAGGTCTTCGATCCAGATGAGCTCGGAGGGAGACAGCAGCAGCGCGAGGCCCGAGTCGGTCGGTACACGCAGATCGAACGGAGCGCCGGCGTCGTAGAGTTCCTCGACGGTGCCGCCAGGCACGATGGGAACGCGAACCAGGCGCGAGTTCTCCGGCGTCGCCAGCAGAGCGTCGCCGGCCACACCGCCAAAGCTCATTGGTGTGGAGGTGTAGAGCAGCTCGGGTTCGGCATTCGTCACGACGTAGTGGTTGGTGTCCTGCAGTGGATCCACGATGCGCTCCGAGAGCAACCATCCCGCCGTTGAGCTCGCGACCCAGCACCCCTGCTCGACGGGACACCCGACCTCGAATGTCTCCACGCCCTCCCCGAAGAGGAACTGCGTGCCATCGACGTCTGTCGCGGAGAAGCGCGACCCGTCGACGGACAGAGACTCCCAGCGCCCGGGTGCGACGACCTGAGGCTCCCCGAGCTCCCCCTCGACGACGTCACGCGCGACGATGCCCTCCGCAGTGGGATAGAGCACCCGAAGCGCGGGCGAAGGCTCGGAGACCTCCGGCCCGCACGCCAGGCTCACGAGGACGAGTGAGAGCATGAACAGCTCGCGCGTGTACATCACGAACCTCCCATGCCCGCGCTCGCCTAGATCTATGTGCTGCCGGGTCGGAAAGATCCACGCGCCGCTCGTAGCCCAGCGCCCTGCGTCGTTCTCGCCCCGAGCCGAGTTGACAGCTGCTGGTTCAGTGAGGTTGAAGATGCCAGGCTGCGAGATCGGTTCGGAGAATGACCCCTTCGCTCTGACCGTCTTCCCTCCTCGACGACGCGCTCGGTCTGTACAACGACGACACCGTCGCCCGAGGAGAGCAGCGCTGCACCCTGTGGACCGACACCACTGCGAAGCGCCGTACACTCGGCGGTGATGTCCGCGTCCTCCGAGTCTTCCGTGCGGGTTCAGACCATTCTTCGTGCGCTGGGCCCTCGGCTGGAGACGCTGATCACCCCCGCGCTGGTGCTCGAGCTCGACGCGGTCGCCCACAACGTGCGGGCGATGGCCGAGTTCGCGGGCGCCGGGCGCTGGCGGCCACACGTCAAGACGCACAAGCATCCTGAGATCGTTCGTGCGCTGCTGGCAGGGGGCGTGACGGCATTCAAGTGCGCGACGCTGGACGAGCTCGATGTGACGCTGAGGACGGCCGGCTCGACCTCCATCGACGTGTTGGTGGCCTACCCACTTCACCCCGCCGGCGCAGCGGCGGCTGCCCGACTCGCGACTTGCTTCCCGCACAGCCAGGTTCGGTTGCTCGCGGACAGCCCGGCCCACCTGCACCAACTCGATGCCACGCTGGCCTCAACACCAACGCGCCTGACCGTGATGCTCGATGTCGACGTCGGCATGGGACGCACGGGGACGACGGCGGAACTGTGGGCTCAGGCCGCTCCCACGGCCGAGAACCTCGACCTCGTCGGGTTGCATGGCTACGAAGGACACCTCGCGTGGGCGCAAGCCGACGAAGCAGCGCAGGGCTATGCCCAGCTCGTCCGGCTCGCGGAAGCGGTCGCCTTTGACGTGCACTGGGTCGTCACCTCGGGAACGCACGCCTTCCACCACGCCCTGCGCGACGCTGCGCTTCGAGACGGCCCGTGGCAGCACCAGGTCTCCCCGGGAACGCTGGTTCTCAGCGATCTCCGCTCTGCGCCCGCGGCCGAGTTGCTCTCGCTCCGGCAGGCCGCGTTCGTGCTCAGCCGGGTCATCGCCACGCCGGGACCCGGGCGCGTCACCCTCGATGCGGGCAGCAAGGGTCTGAACCCGGACTGCCCACCGCCGGGCTGTGTCGCGGTTGATCACCCAACGCTTCGGGCCGCCATGGCGAGTGAAGAGCACCGCCCGTGCCGGGTCGAGGAAGGCACGCTGAAGCTCGGCGATGTGGTCGCCCTCGTCCCCGAGCACGTTTGCACGACGGTGAATCTGTACCGGG
>CAYGTG010000389.1:0-7361 GCA_964352485.1 uncultured Nannocystaceae bacterium
CCCCCGGTGGCGGCCGCGGATCCCGATGTCGGCGTCGCGGTCGTCGAACAAGAACCGCTGGTGGCGCTGGTCCGACTTGGCGAGACGAAGAGCCCCCCGGCCCCGCTCGCCGCCTTCATACCGGGCACGGCTCGGGACCTGGTGTTCGAGGTCAAGCTGACCGAGGGCCGCAAGAAAGCCCTGCACGTGCCTCGGGTTCGGCTCGCAGGCTCGGTCGAAGTCCTCGACGGCGCGAACCTCCGCTGGACGCCTCAGACCCTCAGCACACCGCAGACCGATGGCGTGGACGAGGCCTTCCTCTCCGCGTTCCGGGCGGGTCTCATGCCGACCGAGCCGCCGAGCGCCTATGCCCTGAAAACCGATGCGTTCCACGCCCTCGAGGCGCTCCCGTGGCCGGGCGCGACCGACCCCCAAATTGCGACCGTGGCCTCCGCGCTTCGGCTCGCGCTGGGGCACCTTCGCGTTCCGACGCCTGACGAAGGCCTCAGCAAGGGCGCGCACTGGACGGTCCAGCGTCAGCTCGACGTGTTTGGCGTGCCGACGTGGCAGCGCCTGGAGAACACCGCGCGCAAGGTCGATGGCCACCAGCTGGAAGTCTCCGGCGCGGTGTCTTTCATGCCCACCGAAGACGGTGCCGCCCCCGCGACGGTGCAGGCCTTCGGCATCCCGGTCACCAGCATTCACGGCAAGGGCAAGCTGCGGGCTCGCTTCGACCTGGCCACCGGGCTTCCCATCGACATGCAGCTGCAAGGAACGCTCACGCTGAGCGGACCCGACGGCTCGAGCAAGACGACCGGATTCGAGATCCGCGCCGATGAGGACTACATGGCCGCGCAGGATCCTCGCGTGGCGCTCACCGGAGAAGTCACCGATGGAGGGCTCATCATGGGCAAGGCCCCCACGGGCACCACGATCTGGTTCAACAAGAAGAAGCTCCCGGTCTCAGACGAGGGAGACTTTGTCTTCGGGTTTCCCAGAGACGCACCGCCCCGCGCACTCCTGGCGTTCGGGTTCGACGACGGCCCGCCCATCCGCCACATTCTGCATGTGAAGGACCGAACCTTCGAACCCGAGGCGATCGATGGCCTGCCTGAAGCTTTCGTCAACCCGGACAAAGAGACCAAGCGCGCCCTCGCCAAGAGCCGCAAGCAGATCGAAAAGATCCGCGCCAAGGTCTCGAAGACGGCCCACTACGCCGGCGGCTTCGTGTGGCCCGCCCGCGGAAAGATCACCTCGACCTACGGGCGCAAGCGCACCCTCAACGGCGAGGAAAAGAGCTTTCACTGGGGCATCGACATCGCCGGCCGCAAGGGAAGCGTCGTGAAGTCCCCGGCAGCCGGCGTGGTGGTGTTTGCCGAGAAGGACGTGCCGCTGTCGGGCAACCTGGTCATCGTGGATCACGGCCACGGCCTGACATCGTCCTTTCTGCACCTGGAGAAGATCAAGGTGAAGGTGGGTGACGTGCTCAAGCAGGGCCAGCGGATCGCGACGCTGGGGAACACCGGGCGCTCGACGGGTCCGCACTTGGACTGGCGCATGAACTGGCTGGACACCCGGGTCGACCCCCAGCTGCTCGTTCCGCCGCGCTGAAGGACGGAGCCGCCGCCGGGCCCGCCCACCATCTCCTGTGCCACTATCGCCGGGTCGTGTCTGCGATCTCTGCAATGGCCGTGACCCGCTCTTTCTTCGCGCCGGCGGTCGGCTACCTCGCCGTGGCGATGGCGGGATGTGCAGACGACGGCGCCGCCGCAGGTGCGAGTTCGTCCGGCTCGACGATGGCAGAAGCGTCCACCCTCACCGAGGCCGCGAGCGCCTCGACACAGGCCAGCTTCGCCGACGACACGACAACGGCGGACGCGAGCACCACCGGCCCGCCGCTCCAGGGGCGGCTGACCGACGCCCAGCGGATCGCCTACCTGCACTACTACGCTCCGGTCATCTTCAAGGAAGCCCACGAGACCGACATCGACCCGGGACGCGACTGGATCACGAACTTCAACTTCGACCGCGATGGATGGTCCCTGTCCAACAACCGAGCCCATTGGCTCTCAGGGCTCTCCGCATGGGTCGCGGGTACGGGCAACCTCGAGTGGAGGGTACGTCCGACCCTCTACACCGCAGCGATCGAGTTCACTCAGGACGAGCAACACAGCCTCGTGCTGCTGTTCCACGTCTACCACGCCGAACAGGGCCTGTCGGAGCTCGAGGAAACGCTCCCTGAGGCTGCATCGATCCACGACTGGGAGCGCGTCGAGATCCGCATCGACGAACTCACCGCGGAGCCGGGCCCGAACAACGAGGTGCGCTATGTCGTCATCACCGAACACAGCAACCATGTCGTGCGACTGGGAACCGACCCCGAGCTCAACTTCATGAGCACCGACTCGGGCATGCACCCGATGATTTTCCAGGCGGAGCAGACCGACCCGCTTGGCGTGGGGTACGGCGAGCTTCGTTTCATCGTCGATTCGTTCGACGCCGTCATGGCGCGACCGACCGCCGAGCTCAATGTTGGGGGAACGACCCAAGTCCAAGCCTACAGCTACGTGTTTGTGACGGAGGGCGACGAAGATGCTGCCACCGAGCTCATGGCACTCCCCTTGAATTCCTGCACGGCGTTCGACTTGGCTTCGCGCAGCAACGCACGCGTTGCCACGGATGATGTGCCCCGCATCGAGTACGAACTCCAGGACCTCGCCGACGTGTTCGAAAGCCACTGGGATGACGGAATCTCGAACGCGCACTGGACCGAGCCCCGGGTCGACATCGAGCTCGAAGAAGCACTGCTGGGCGAAGACGGCAGC
Source organism: uncultured Nannocystaceae bacterium (assembly GCA_964352485.1). Lineage (GTDB taxonomy): Bacteria > Myxococcota_A > Polyangia > Nannocystales > Nannocystaceae > CAJXVA01. The sequence goes on from CAYGTG010000389.1 coordinate 2,805, forward strand.
GACGAGGTCCCCGCGGGACTGCAGACCTTCTACGCGCAGGCGCGCGACGACCTCGATGACCTCGAGCACCGTCGGGGCTATCCGCGAAAGCACTGGTTTTGGGGTGCCTACGCCGCCGGAGCCGAAGGCGAGTACTCCGAGGCCTTCGAAGACGAAGCGCGCTGCGACGCGAACGGCCGGCCCGATTGCGCCGACGCCTACTGGCACCAACACGACTACTTTGTGCACGATGGCACGGGCGGCGACGGCACGCTCGTCGGCGAGGCAGGAGGTTGGCTGCCTGCCGGCTGGCACACCGCGGAAGGTGGCGGATTCGACGGCCGCTGGGTGCAGCTGTTCGCGGATGAACGTGTCGACCCCTGCGGCTGAGGTTCGGCCGCCCCGCGGCGCAAGGGCCCCACGATTCTCGCCGCCATCACAGGCTCGCCACAACGACGATCGCTGCGAGCAACAAGAACCACAGCGGCAGGTAGGGTCGCAGCACGCGGAGCCGAACCCAACGCCATCCCTTCAGCTGGACGTCGCCCCAGCTTCCTTTCTCGAAGGGCTGTCCAAAGCCGACCGCACGAACCTGACGAACGTAGGCGGGGAGTCCGAACAACAGACCCACGACCAGCCCACCGGCATGACCCAGGTTCGCGATGGGACCCAAGAACCCGGTCGCGCATAACACGAACCAACCCATCATCAGCACAGCGTCCACGTCCGAGAGCGCATAGCGGTGCGTGCGGCTGTACTGAGCCTGCATCCACACGAAGCCGAACAGCGCGTAGACGACCCCGGACATGCCGCCGAATGCAGGACCTGTGACGGCGTACTGCGCGAGGTTTCCGATCACCTCGCTCACGACGACCAGGACCACCATCAGCAGCGAACCGTGGTTGCTCTCGACCTGTGGGCCCAGGCGCCACATCCACATCATGTTGAACAGCAGGTGCAGCACGCCGAAGTGTAGGAACATCGGCGTCAGCAGCCGCCACACCTCGCCGTCACGGATGCGCTGCAGCGGGACGATCACATCATAGTGATCGATGGTCAGCGACCACATGGTGTCGTCGCCGGCGAGGCCGAGGTAGCCCATCAAGGCGATGATCACCGAGCCTCCGATCAAAGCCAGGGTGAGCGGGGTCAAGCCGCCCGGTGCACCGCGCCACCGGGCACCCACCGACACCTGCCGCTGCAGGTGGTTCTCGCGCTCGCGCGCGGCGGCATTTCGCAGCTTGGCCGCACGCTCGGCGAAATCGCCGGGCTCGTCGTCGGCGTGCGCTTCGACCCAAGCCCGGGCCCGGGTCAGTTCGTCGTGCTCGATGACCCACACCGATGGGGAGTCGGCCTCGCCGCGAATCTCGACCTCGATACCAGCGACGCGCAGCCCATCTGCAATGTGGTCGGCCCGGGCCCGGTCATCGGTCTGGCAGAGCTTTCGCATCCGTGGGTCCTCGAGTGCGCCTCAGCGCGCCAGCCGTCCCGACCACGTCGTCTCGTTGCCGCTTGGGTCCCACAGGCGGGCGGTCACGTCGAGCCGGAGGATCGAGGAATCAACCTCGATGAATCCGTCTTCGTCCTCCAGGATGTGACACACCCCCTCGGGCCCGACCGCGAACTGCGTCAGCGCGTAGCGATAGGTGTTCTCTGGGTTTCCCTGGTCGTTGTGAGCCCAACCGCCGGGCCCGATCTGGTGCGCCGCGCTGCCAAAGTCGATCAGGCTCGCAACCGGAGGCTGGAGGTCCTGCCGGATATCGGCCAAGAACGACCGAAAGTCGCAGCGCTCGCTGCGTGCCAAGACCATCCCCTGTGCGTCGCGGATTTCATACGCGATGGCGGCAGGCTCGAAGTTGCGGCCGGACTCGTCGTCGAGATCCGCGACCTCGAGCACGATGTCCAACCGACCGTCGACCAGATCACGCTGCACCACAGCGTCCTCGTCCAGGGCGTACAGGTCCAACACTTCGGGCGCGATATTATCGCGATACGGCAGATGCGGCAGCGGATCGAACATCCGCATCGATGCGCCGTCGACCATCGTCAGATGCGTGTGAAAGTAGGCGCCCGCGAACTCGTCTCGGACCCCCGAGGGCGGTGCAAGCTGCCCGATGAGCTGCCCCTGCTCGACCTCGACAAACGCCGAGTGACGCAGCGGCGAAGCTGCGGAGACGTGCATCAGCTGCAGCAGGACGCGAGACTGCGGCTCGTAGATCGCGATCACCGAGGAGTATGGGCGGAAGGGATCGGGGCGCTCACCGCCCCAGTCGAACACCTTGGCGTGGCCGGAGACCGGCGCGTACACGTTGCGCTCCACCTCCGCGCTCGAACGCGAGATGTCGGCCGCGTCGTGCAAATACCAGCCGAAGCCAGCGGCGGAGTTCTGAACGGGCGTGCCAAACCTCGAGAGCAGCACGGTCTGCGGATCGTCCAGAGGCCACCGGGTGTTCAACATCGAGGGATCGGCGTCCAGGACGTAGCCGGCGTCGAGGAAATGCTGGGTGATGGCGCGGTAGCCAAGCGTGTCGAGGTCGTGCTCGGTGACCTCGTCATTGGGCAGATCCGATTTTCCACCGTCAGCCGACGGCGCCGGCTCGCTGCCCGGGGCAGGACTTGGACTGCACGCGGCCAGCGCGATGACCACCGACAGCGAGAACCGGCGATGAGCACGTCGCGTCCTGGTCCGAGCACACACTGCCCTACACTCTACGCGACCCGGTGGGCGCCGTAAATACGGGCGAGATCAAGCCGTGGAAAACTCCGCGACGGAGCCGAACACGAAAAAGCCGCGAGCGTCTGCACTCGCGGCCTTGTTCGCAGGGTTGGCTGCGCGCCCTACTCTTCTTCCCACTCCGAGCCGGGGTCGAGCTGGGTGGAGAACTCCGCAACTTGCGGCGGCCCATCGTAGGTGGGGAACCCGACGCCGGCGACGGCGTCGCGCAGGCAGTCCTTGAGATCCGAATCCTTGTTCCACTTGGACTCGCTCAACGTGGCGTTGACGGCGAAGGGCTTGTCGGCCTTGGGGTTGAGCTGAACCGCGAAGTCGACGTCGCCATCAAGCGCGCGGTCTGCCCCCACACCGTGCTTTTTCTTGGCCTTCATGACGCACATGTCGAGGCTGGCGAATGAGCGGTTGAACGCCTGCTGCACCTCCCAGTCGTCGACGCGCTCGGTGCCGTACTTGTCGAGGTCGACCGACATCGCCGCGGGGTCAAACTCGGCGATCGTCGCCTTGACCGTGCGTTTGCCGGTTCGGCCCTTGTCGGGCTTCTTGCAGGCCACAGCACCGAAGGACATCGCGGTTGCGAGAGTGAGAAGACCGAGAGTTCGAGCGAGTGCCACCATGTTTGCGTTTTCCCAGACAAGCTGTCGGGCCGGCCCTGCGGTGGGGCGTCCCGTTCATGCGGTGGTTACAGACGACGACCGCACCGCGATTATTCCGTATTCTTCGTCACGCGGCTATGATCGCGCGCAGGTTGTGACCAAGCCGGCTACATTGACCCATCACCATGAGGTCTCTGCCCAGTGCGCCTCATGCGGACTCAGCGCTCTGGTGCCGGTGCATCTGCAGCGCGACGCCAAGGCAAACTGGGTCCAAGTCGACAAACCGGGCTGGTTCCGCCGCAGCAAAGTGGATACGAGCAAGGCCGATGTTCAGATCGATGCCTGCCCGGTTTGTTTTGGGGCGTGGTTCGACGCCGGAGAGCTGAACACTCTGGCGGGCTCCCTCGAGGGCGTCGAAGACATCCTCGACCCGCAGGCCGTCGAAACCACGCGGCCGTGTCCGCACGGGCATGGGCCCATGAAGGAGCACGGCCTCCCCGGAGTGATCCGCACCCCGGTCGATCGCTGCACGAAGTGCGGGGGGATCTGGCTCGACGGCCACGAGCGACGCAAGCTGGCCAAGGCCACCACGAGCGAAGGTCAGGGTACGCGGACCGAGCGCTGGCTCAAGCGCGGCGCCATCTGGGCGGCACAGGTGCTGACCCATCTCCCGGTCGAGGTCGAGAACCCCGGTCGGGGTACCCCGTGGGTCGTCTACACACTGCTGGCGATCTTCGCCGTCGTGTTCGGCATGCAGGAGTTCGAACAGCTCGACACGATCTTCTACGGCATCGTTCCGGGGCGCCTCAAGCAGAACGAGGATTGGTACACGCTGGGCGCCTACATGTTCATGCATGGCAGCGTGCCGCATATCTTGGGCAACGCCTACTTCCTCTATACGTTCGGCGACAACATCGAGCATCTGTTCGGTCACGTCCGCTTCGCCCTGTTCTTCGTGGTCACCGGATTGCTCGCGGGTGTGCTGCACACGTACCTGACCCAGGAGACCGCCACCGTCGTCGTGGGGGCGTCGGGTTCGATCGCGGGGGTCTTGGCCGCATACCTGTGGGCGTTTCCTCGACAGCGCCTGTTCCAGGTGGTGCTGTGGGTCCAGCTCAAAATCCCGGTTTGGGTCTACCTACTGGTCTGGGTGGGTTTCCACATCGTGATGGGCTTCTTTGGCACCGGCAGCGGCGCCAAGCAGGTTGCGTGGTTCGCCCACCTGGGAGGATTCCTCGTCGGGCTGGCGGT
>CAYGTG010000390.1:0-7361 GCA_964352485.1 uncultured Nannocystaceae bacterium
CCTCCTCTTCGATGCTGTCGGCCGCCTGAACCGGGTCGAGCATCACGACCGCGACCAGCGCTGCGGCGTCCGCCAAGACGCTGCAGTCGTTGGCCTCGAGGCTGCGTTCATCGACGAGCGTGCCTACCGTTGTCTTGAGGGTGAGGGTCCATCCCGACGGGGCCGCTTCGATGCGTCCATCCAGCTTGAGCTCGGCGGCATCGAGGGGGCGGCCGAGGAGTGCATCGATCTGAGACCGGACCCGCGCTTGATCGGGGCAACCGGCCGGCGCGGTCCACCGAACGGGCGGATCTGGAAGGCTCGGCACCGGTTGCAGGGCCGCGATGAGGCTCCACGCCAGCAAGAACCGGAGGGTAGCAGGCTGTCGAGGTTGTTCGGGACGTACTGCACACAACACTGCGCCCGGATGTTGTTGGCCTCACTTGGAAGACTCGCCAACGGCTCTGTTCGACGTCGCGCGAACCCGGCAAAGTCGGCCGCAATGCCAGGGAACGTCGGTCGAACAAGGTTGGGCAACGCGCTATGGGCTCCATACTCGGTCGCGGTCCTCGGCGGCGGACTCGCATGGATGGGCGGATTGTGGGCGAGCGCGCTGCCGTTCACGCTCTTCCAGCCGTTCGAAAAATTCCAGATGAAGTGGGTTCAGCCCAACGTCGCGACGCCGCTGAAGTTCGCGCTGAGCAAGCTCGACGTCGACTACGACCCGGCGTTCGACAAGACGAAGATGTCCGTCTTCATGCAGAACCACGTCAGCATGTTGGACGCGGGCATCGCGTGCGGCTCAATTCCGGTGCCGCTGTGCGGCCTCGAGAACGCAGCGCACCTGCAGCTGCCGGGCTACGGCTGGTTGCTGAGGATGTCCAACGCGATCCCGGTACGCAAGGGCGGCAGACGGTACGAGGAGATCGCGGCCGCCTTCGAGGAACGCGCGTCACGGGGGATCTCTGTCCTGACCTTCCCCGAAGCTCACCGTACGCTCGATGGGAACGTGGGCTCCTTCAAGCGCGGAGTGTTCAAGATCTCGGTGAAGTCCAACCTTCCGATCGCGCCGCTGTGCGTGCGGGGTGCTTTCAAGCTGCTCCCCAAGGGCGAGTTTACCATTCGACCGAGCCGGATCGAGGTGTACATGGCTCCGCAGATCGACACGACCGAGCTCACCGACGCCGACTTGCCGGAGCTGATGGAGCGGGTGCACGAGGTGATGCGCTCTTGGGTCGAGGACGGGGTCAAACGCCCCGAACTCTGCACGGCGCCTTTCGCGTCACAGCGCAACGCAGCCGGCTGAATCGCCGCTCGAGCGGATGCGGCGTTTCAGGATCGAACGTCGACCGTACCGCTTTGGATCGGAGCGCTATCCATCGATCGCGGCCGGCTCGTCTAACCCCCCGGGATCGTGTCGTACGAAGTGGCTGTGCCCGCTGGCGTCCGCCTTGCCTTGTACTGGAGCATGGTGGGGCGAGGATGGTTCATGGGGGTGCTGATGTGCCTGTCGGCTTGCGTGGGGACGTCGCCCGACGCTGTCGGCGAGCGCGGGCTTGGTGACGCCGATGGTGTCTATGGGACATGCGCCGAGGAAGCGTGCGGTGAGGCAGCCCCCGGCGGGAACTGCTGGTGTGATGAGGCTTGTATCGAGCACGGCGACTGTTGCAGCGACAAGGTCGACACGTGCGGCGGCGCGGACCCCGATCCTCTGGTGCCGGTTCTGTGCGAGGTCGCTGCGGACTGCTCCTCCGGGCTCACCTGCGACACGTCCGCCTGCTACTCGAGTTGCCGCGCGGAGGAGGATTGCGACGAGGCTTGCCTTGGCTTGTGTATCGAGCCTCCTCAGCAATCGCTTCCGGCCCCGACTGCGGAGGACCGGGAGCCGGCGGTACCACAGGACGATCCCGCCGAAGGACCGGCGCCGGACGATGCGCCCGAACCCGAGACCCCCGAGTGCGAGTGCGCCGACGAAGCGGACCTCTGCGTGCCGTTGTGTCCGGTCTGCCCTCCAGAGGTTCCGGATGCAGAGTGTCAGTGCACTGTGGTGTGCGTGAGCGTCTGAGAACGTTACCCTGTCGCTGTTGAGTTCCACACCTGGCCGGCCCGCGGACGCTCCCTCCTTCGCTGAGATCGAGGCCTTTACGGCCGTGGTTGCGCATGGGAGTTTTTCCGCCGCGGCGAGTCGGCTCGGCGTCGCGAAGTCCAGCATCAGTCGCCGGGTCGCTTCGCTCGAGCAGCGACTTGGGGCTCGGCTGCTGCAGCGCTCGACACGGCGGCTTGCGTTGACCGAGGTTGGTGAGCGCTACCATCAACAGGTCGCTCTGGCGCTTGAGGGCCTTCGTGCGGCCGAGGATGCGGTCCGCGAAGTCCAAGACGAACCACGCGGAGAGCTGCGCGTCACCGCGCCGGTGGATCTAGGGTCTCTCGTGGGGACGCTGATCGCAGAATTCCGAGCTGCGTTCCCCAAGGTCATCGTCAACGCCACGCTGACCCAGCGCCGGGTTGACCTCGTCCGCGAAGGGTTCGACATCGCACTACGAGCCGGCGAGCTCCAGGACAGCTCGTTGCTGGCGCGAAAGCTCGACGGTGGGGAGAGCGTGGTTGTTGCGTCGCCCGAGTTTCTCGATCGGCACACGACCCCGACGACCCTTTCCGAGGCGGCCGAGCTGCCTTGGGTTCTCTTCCGCGGCAACCACGGACAGATGACGCTTTCCTGGAACGATCCGGCGGGGGAACCCGTGGTGGTGCGGGGTGGCGTCACCGGAGACGAGTTCGGATTCGTGCGCGCGGCGGTGGCTGGGGGCGCTGGGATTGGCGTCATGCCGCGCTTTGTTGCCGAGGAGGGACTTGAAGCAGGGCGGTTGATCCGCCTGCTTCCGGACCTCCCCAAGGTTCGGACCTCCCTTGCGCTCGTCTTTCCAAGCCGCGAGTACATGCCGGCCAAGGTCCGCGCGTTCACAGACTTCGCCGTCCCGTGGTTCACCCGCACGCTCTCGTCCGGCGAGTCGGGCTGAGGGCGTCCCCGCATCCCCGCAGGGGGGATCCTCTTCATTGCGGGAGCCGGGGTTCGGCGCTATGAGTTGTGCTGCAGGAATCATGACATGGAGTTCATGAAATAGCCGCGACGCGTGCAGCACCTCAACTACCACCACCTGCGCTACTTCTTCGAGACGGCCCGTCACGGGAGTATGTCCGCAGCGGCTCGGGCGCTCAGCGTCACGCAGCCCACCGTGAGCGCGCAGATTCGCGAACTCGAGGAGCAGTGCGGAGGTGAGCTACTGCAGCGCGAGGGCAATCGCTGGGTGCTCACCAAGCTGGGCCAACACGTGCAAACCTACGCGGCCGACATCTTTTCGCTGGGGGACGAACTCCGCGCGACCCTGCAGGGGCCTGCTGTGGCGCCGCCGCTGCGGATTGGGGTCGTGGATGCGCTGCCCAACCTGGTCGTGCACGCCCTGGTCGAGCCGGCGATGAGTGCCGCATCGGGGGGAGTCCACATCATTCAGGGCGACCTCGGGATGCTGATCGAACGGCTCCGACTGCACCAGCTCGATCTGGTGCTCTCTGACTATCCGCTCGCTCCCCAACATGCCGCGGTGCATCACCACCCCTTGGGCCGCTCCCCGGTGGGCGTCTTCGGCACGCCAGCGCTGTGTCATTCGTATTCGCCGCTGGCCGAATCACTACAGGACGCGCCGTTTCTCGTGCTTCCGAGGGCAGCGTCCTTGCGTCGCACCCTCGACCACCATCTGCATCATCACCGGATCGAGGTGAAGATCGTCGGGGAGTTCCAAGACTCCGCGCTCCTCAAAGTGTTTGCGTCCAAGGGACATGGCTTCATCGTGGCGCCACTGCTGATCTCAGAGCACCTGCGTGACGCGTTCGGGTTGGAGATGGCCTACGCACTCCCTGACGCCGCCGAAGACCTGTTCCTGGTCTCGATCGAGCGACATGTCGAGCACCCCGCCGCAGCCCACATCGTGCGTTCGGCTCGTGCCTCCTTGGAGGTCGTCGGTTGACTCCGCCCCAAGGTTTTTCTTAGAGGGAGGTTGTTGGGTTTCGAGAGGGCATCCACATTGGGTCAGCTACCTTTTTGAGACCCATGAACATCGCAATCCGAACCTGTCCCGCGGTCCATGCTCCCGTTGTTCGTCCCTTTGCGGCTCGTAGACTTCGTTCGGCGACGGAACGCCTGGCTGGCCGGCTGCGGGGCGTAGAGGTCAACGTCACCCGAGAGAGCCCGCGCGACGGTGGCCGCTACGTCTGCCGGATTCAGGGCACCCTGGCGCACGGGGGCACCGTGGTCGTCAAACGCGATGAGAAGGATGCCCGTGCCGCTGTGGCGGGCAGCGTCGAGCGGTTCCGTGCATCGCTGGTCCGCGCCCTGGGACGCCTCGAGCGGTCGGGTCCCTGAGCTCGGGACTCACGGCTTGGGTGCCCGCTCGAGGAACGGTCGTACGAGATCGATCAGCTGCGGTGGTGAGATCGGTTTGCGGATCACGCCGGCGACTCGGGGGTTGTTGCCGACCAAGTCCTGGACGTAGAGGTCTCCAGAGATGAGGAAGAACGGCGCGGCGTTCTTCATGCGCTCGAGAACGTCGAGGCCGGTGAGCTGCGGCATCCGGAAGTCGCACAGAACAGCGGACGCGGGGTGGGTCTCGAGATACTCGAGGGCCTTGAAGGGGTCGGTGAACGTTTCCACCGCAGCACCGGTCTCACGACCGACCAAGAGGCGGAAGATCCGGCACAGGTCCTCCTCATCGTCGATGTAGACCACAGGATCAGTCACCGGACTCCTCCTCCTCCTCCCCAACCGGTATCCGCACGACGAAGCAGGTGTCCTGATCATCGGCGTCGTAGCGCAGCGTCCCGCCCATGTTCTGGATCAAGCCGCTGGAGATACTCAAACCCAGACCTGTGCCTTCGCCGACGCTTTTGGTGGTGAAGAACGGATGAAAGATCCGATCGAGGTGCGCTTGTTTGATTCCACGGCCAGAGTCACGGACCCGAAGGACCACATGGTCCTCGTCGTCCGCGGCAGCGATGGAGATCCAGCCATCCGGCTCGCCTCGAACGGCATCAAAGGCATTGTTGATCAGGTTGACGAGAACCTGCGAGAGCTCGATGGGGTTTCCGCGGATCGTCCGATCGGTCGCGATCGTCTTCCTCAACTCGACTCCGTGGTTGCGGAGCCGAGTGATGCACAGAGCCAGTGAGTCGTCGAGCAGCTCCTGGACGGGGACGTTCTGCGGGGCGCCCCCGGATTCGTCGCGGGCAAACTTTCGCAGCCCCGAGACGATCTTCGCGGCGCGCTGCACCGCTACGGAAATCGAGTCGAGCGCCTCGTTGGCGAGCTCCCGTTTCTGCGGATCGATCGCGTCACGCAGCACGTATGCGTAGCCTTCGATGATCGCCAGCGGATTGTTGATCTCGTGGGCGAAGCCGGCTGCCATCTCTCCGAGGGTTGCAAGCTTGGAGGCGTGGATCGCCTTGAGTCGTTCCGCCTCGAGCTGTGCTTCGAGCGACCGTCGGGCACGGATGTCCTCGATGAGCGACCAAATGTACTTCGTTCCCTCGCGCTCCACGATGAAGCCGTTGAGGCAGACGGGGACCCGGCTCCCATCCTTGCGGATGAACTCCTTTTCGTAGGGTCCGTATCGACCCGTCGCATTGAGCTGCTCGAGCTGTTTGTGCTCTTCGGCGTCGTACTCCCGAGGCGTCAGATCCCAATACGTGAGTCCGCCGTCGGCTTCTTCCCTGCTGTAGCCGATGATGTGGAGAAACGCGGGGTTCGACTCCACCCACAAACCGTCCATCGTGCACAGGTTGAGGCCGACCGGCGAGCGCTCGAACAAGATTCGGTTGAAATCTTCGTGCTGCTCTGGCTGGCTCAGAACTTCCTCCCGCTCGGTCACACGTTCGACGTAGACCCGCGCCCCGATGATCTTGTCGTCGTCGTCACGGTCCGGCGGCCAGCCTAACACCGCGTCCGGTGGTTACGAAACTGATGAGAACCGCAGGTCAGCGCGGGTCCGCTCCTCGACCGGTCGGGTCGCTGAGCTCGGGACTCACGGTTCCACCCTGATCGTGAACGCTGTCCAAGCGACACCGCCCCGAGCATCGGTGACGACAATCCACCCGTGCACGGTGGTGGGTCCAAGTGGTGCGGTCCAGGAGGTCGAGGCGACCTCCGAACCGGTCCCCGAGGGAAAAACGGTCTGTTGCCCGGCGCTCAACTGGCCGTCGGTGACGAACCACTGCACCCGCAACCACTCTCGCTCGTCCACCAGAACGCCATTCGCGCTGTCGTAGCGCACGTAGGCCTCGGAGGCGTCCGCCGGCAGCTCGACCGTGATCTCGGTCTGCGACAGACCCTCGACCGTGGCGACACCCTCGAGGGAAAGAAGCGCGCCGCCGCTCAGCGAGACACCCTCGATCCGCGGGGACTCGTTGGCGACGTAGCGGTCTTCGAAGGCATCGAAGATCGCTCGCGTCACGCCGGGGAGATCGCACCGGATGCGCAGAGCACCGAACGCAGCGGCATCCTCGGTCTCGGCCCGGATCGGGAGAAAATAGCCTCCGCTCGGGTCGGGGTCTGCGGGTCGCTGAGGTGCGGCGTCCCCCTCGATCGGGGGCGGGTTGGGGCCGAAGCGCGCGCAGGCGTCGGAGAGCACGCCCATCGTTGCTGCGGTGGGCTCGAGGAAGTCTTCTTCGAGGCAGCCCGCGGTGACCGACGTCCGCTCGGCGGAGGCCCTCGGGCGCGTGCAGACAGACCACAGCGGAGCCGCGTCGAGCGTCCCCTGTGGCGAAGCCGTCAGCGCCGTGAGAAGGACCGGGTCTCCTGGGCGAGCCTCTGCCGGGCTGGTTGCGATGGCCAGGACCCGAGCTTCCTCGATCCGCCACGGGGCGTCGTCGAACTCCGGCGTGCAGCCCAGCGCGATCAAGGAAGCCGCGGCGACGATCCGGCGGATCATATCCGGACCTCCACCCCAAGCATCGGTAGCACCGGTAGCCCACGGACAATCCCCCGTTGGGTGTAGTCGGCGCTGTAGAAGTACTCGTAGGCGTTGGCGCGGTTGGTGGCGTTCTGCACGTCGAGCCAGGTCTCGAGGGAGGCCGTGGGCCAGGACTTCCGATAGGCCAAGCGGGCGGACAGCTCGAAGAACAGCGGTAGGCGAGCTGCGTTGTGCGCCCCGAAGACGGGGTCCCAGTTGGCGGCTCGGGTGCTGGGTACGGCGGTCGTCACGGCGGTCCGAGGAAAGCCCGAGGTGAGCGAGGCACGGCCGCCCAGCGAGACGCCGGATCGGTGGGACCACGATGCGACCGCGGTCAGCAGGTGCGGCTGATCGAAGTCAGAGCGCCGCCAGGTGGGCGCGCCC
>CAYGTG010000391.1:0-7352 GCA_964352485.1 uncultured Nannocystaceae bacterium
GCTCGGGCGCGGGCTCGGGCTGCGGTGTGGGTGTGGGCTCGGGCTCGGGCTGCGGTGTGGGCACCGGAGCTTGGACCGGTTCCTCCGCGGCCGCTTCGGCCTGCGCTTCCTCCTCCGCTTCCCGCTGTTGCATGGCCTCCAGCTCAGCGAGCTGCGCGCGCACGCTCTCGGGATCGTAAATCGCGGTCGAGGGCTCGTCGTCCCACTCCTGGTCGCCGGAGTCGGGCTCCGCGGCGGGCTCCTCCGCTTCGAGCTCCGCGGTTTCGGTTTCGGCCTCGTCCTCGTCCTGTGGGTCAGGCTCCGCGGCGGGTTCCTCCGCTTCGAGCTCCGCGTCCGCGTCCGCGACGTCGGGGAGCCCGGCGATCGTCTCCTCGACCCCCTCGATCTCGTCTTCGATTCGCTCCAGCGTTCGCTGCAGACGGATCGCGACCTTGGGCTCGGTCGCGGTGTCCATCGCGAGGGCGTACTGGTCACGCTGACGCTGCAGCGCCTCGAGCTCCTCGCGGAGAAGCCCGGCCACCTTCGCCTTGGATTTGATGCCCTCGGTCATCGCGGAATCGAACCGCGAGCATGGTCGCACCGAACCTGGCCAAAGCCCAAGAGACACGCCGTTTCATCGAACAGTGCGCAAAGAGCGCGACGCCTTGGCTGCGAGGCGGGCTTTTTTGGTGGTCTCCGATCAGCGTGATACGGCGATTGACCATGGAGCTGTTGGTCTACGTGCGGAATCACGGCGGGCGGCGGGATGGCACCACGTATGTGGGAGCCTCCGTCGGCGACGCGCCGGGAGTCGAAACCTTCGACCACCGGGCCCCTCTCACGTCCTCGGCCGAGTTTCGCGTCGACGCGTCGGTGGAAGATCCGGTCCAGGAGCTTCGCGACGCGGTGGAGCAAGTCTTCACCGTGATGGGCCCTCCGGGGCGAGCCGTGTACGTCACCCGTCCCAGCAGCGCGATCCGGGTCCTCGTGGAGCCTGGGTTCGACACACCGTACGAAGTGGCGCATGAGCTGGCCGAGATGTTGGCGATGTGCAGCCCCAAGGTGAGCGCCCGCTCTCGCCTCGCGCAGCCCGAAGCCATGGCCTCGGCGTGATCCGAGTGCGGCGGCGGGTCTGGGTCCTGGGACTGCTGGCCTCTGCCGCCTGCTCTCGCCCGGCTCCTTCGCAAGCTCCGGTAAGCAACCCCGACGCGACGCTGGTCGTCGCGCTTGGGCACTCCGAAGAGGTACCGACCGCGATCCGCATGGAGGTTTCGAACCCCGGCGCGACCGCGGTCTCCTTCTGCCGGGTCCACACAGCCTTCGAAGGAATCTCCAACGACATCTTCGAGATTCGAGCCCCCGACGGATCGGAGGTTCCCTACCGCGGACCCATGCTCAAGCGCGCACCGCCGGGGCCCGAGGACTGGTTCGTCGTGCAACCCGGTCGGTTCCACACCGCCGAGGTCGACCTCCTGGATGGCTATGCCCTACAGGCCGGAACCACCTACGCGGTCCGCTACCGAGCCTCGTCCGTCAGCACCCTTCCAAGCTCCGCCTGGTTCGACTTCACCGTCGAGTAGAGGTTCGGAGTGAGAGAGCGAAGCGTCCCGAAAGGATGCGCAGCGGCAAAGCACGAGGGCCCGCAGAAACCCGGCACGAAGGTGGAACGTGAGGCTCTAGAATCGGTACTCGGCGACGAGGGGCAGGACCTCGATCCCGAGCAAGAACTGGCCGCTGCTGTCCGCCGATCCACCCTCGGGCACATCGCGGTGGACAAGGAATCCGATCGGAAGGTTGATGTCTGCTCCGACGCCGAACTCGGAGAAGAGGAACACACGCACGCCCCCGCCGGGTTTGATGTTGAGCGTCCACGAACGGGTCCGCGATTGCTGGCGGTTGGAGTCGTCGCCGCGAACCTTGGGGAGCGCGAACATGCTCCACCCCATGGAGCCGCGCAGGAACGGAACGAGCCACGGGCGCTCCTGCAGGAAGAACTTGTAGGTGTACCCGCCGTAGACATCGACGCCGACGACGCCGCCCTTACCGCACGCGCCCTGCTGCGAAAGGCCGCATTGGTCCATGCGGAAGTTCTCCCAGTCGCCGCGGTCGAACACGAGCGCGACGCCGACGTGAGCCCAGTGCGAGCGTCGGATCTGGCGGTCGTATTGAAATGCGAAACGAGCCTTGGGCAGGTAGCCCAAGATGCCGAACTGCAGCGGCAGCTGGGCGGAAATCGCGTTTCCTCCATAGACCAGCTCGGGCAACTCGAAGCCACCGGATTTGCCACTGCCTTTGGCGCCGTTTTTGGTGCTGATCGAGCCGCTCGCGCCGGGGGCCGCATGCGCCAACGACGGCACCGCGAGCAGGCAAAACAAGAGCGACGCAGCGGTGGCAAGAGTACGAATGACGGTCATTCTGCTGGCGAGCGTAGCAGAGCGAGGCGCGCTCGCCCCAAAAGCGGGGCGCGACGCGTGAGCTAGGCCCCAGCCCGCTCGAAGCTCGTTCTGGTTTCCGATTCGTGGCGCTGTGGTACGCGTTTGTCATGCCTCGCGAAGCCACTGCGTACTTGGTCGACCTAGAGGAATTGCTCTCGGAAGACGAGCGGATCGTCTGGTCCTCAGCGCGGGACTTCGGCAAGCGCCGCATCGCACCATCCATCGAGCAGCACTACGAGAAGGGCACCTTCCCCAAGGAGCTCATCCAAGAGTTCGGTGAGATGGGATTCCTGGGCGGCTCGCTCGAGGGCTATGGCTGCGCAGGCATGAACGCGGTCGCCTACGGCCTCACGATGGTGGAGCTCGAGCGCCAGGACAGCGGCATTCGCTCCTTCTGCTCGGTGCAGTCGGCGCTCGTGATGTATCCGATTCACGCCTTCGGCACCGAAGAGCAGAAGCAGAAGTGGCTGCCCTCCATGGCAACCGGCGAGAAGATCGGCTGCTTCGGCCTCACCGAGCCGAACGCCGGCAGTGATCCGGGGTCGATGCGGACCCACGCCAAGCAGGAGAGTGAGGGTGGCGACTACATCCTCAACGGCCAAAAGTTCTGGATCACCAACAGCCCGCTCGCGGACGTCTGCTTGGTGTGGGCGAAGACGCTGGAATTCGGCAGCGACACGCCGATCATCCGCGGCTTCCTGGTCGAGCGGGGCAGCAAGGGCCTGAGCACTCCCGAGACCAAGGGCAAGCTCTCGATGCGCGCCTCGGTCACCGGGGAGATCGTCCTCGACTCGGTCCGCGTGCCCAAAGAGAACATGCTCCCAGGGATCTCGGGACTCAAGGGGCCGTTGTCGTGCCTGACCCAAGCCCGCTTCGGCATCGGCTGGGGCGTCCTGGGTGCCGCCATGGATGTGTACGAGCGGGCGCGCAGCTACACGATGGACCGGGTGCAGTTTGACAAGCCGCTCGCGGCATTCCAGCTGACCCAACAGAAGCTGACCGAGCTGCACAACGAGATCATCAAAGGTTCTCTCATGGCGTTCCATTTCGGACGCCTCAAGGAGCAAGGCAAGCTCACCCCGGTTCAGGTCTCGATGCTCAAGCGAGACAACACCCGCATGGCGCTCGAAGCGGCCCGCACCGCGCGCTCGATGCTCGGAGGCAACGGCATCATGGGCGAGTACGGAGTCATGCGTCACTTGTGCAACCTCGAGACGGTCTTCACCTACGAGGGGACCCATGAGGTGCACACCCTGGCCATCGGCCGTGCCATTACGGGACACGCCGCTTTTGCCTGAGGGTCTGCACCGCGCACACAGCGCAAGCGCGCCATCACCCGTGTCATGTGGGTGCGCGCGGAAACCCGCATCGGACTCGTCCGATTGCGCCCGCATCGAGTAAGCTCTGCAAGTTCGTGGTCCATCCGGTCCAAAGTGTGATCGAGTCGCTGTACGCCGCTGGTCGGTGTCCGCGCCTCCACGTCAACGCGCTCTTCGAAGACGTCAGCTGCCCGGATTTCATCCGGGAGCAGTGGCGCGAGCGACTCATCATCGACCTCGACCCCAGCTACCCGCTGGACCTGACCTTCGAGAAGGATGGGCTGGGGGCAGATTTGTCGTTCGGTGGCTACGTGACCCGCTGCTCGTTCCCGTATGGCGCCGTCTACGTCGTCGCCGACCGATCGACCGGTCGCGGAATCGTGCTGGACCAAAACATGCCCGACTCGGTCAAGCGCACCCGCTACGGGCGGTCCGGTGGAGACGCCAGCAGCCCCGAGCCCGCCAAGCCGGCGCTTCGACCCGTGGCGGCCGAGCCCGAGCCCGAGCCCGAGCCCGCACCCGAGCTCAACGCAGCGCCGACACCGAGCGCCAGCGAGGAACCCAGCGTCGACGCGCCGGCCGCTGAGACGAGACTGCCTGATGACGCCGACGACGTGGCTGCTGCCACGCCCGAAGTTCCGAACGACGCTGCGGTCGACGACGCCGCGGCTGTCGCCAAAGGCCCCGGAAAACCCGACGAGCCCAAGGCTGACACCGAACAGGTGCAGAAACGCCGTGCAGCCTTCAGGGTCATCGACGGCGGCTCATGAAACGCGTTGGACAAGCCATCTTTGTGTTCGTGGCGACCCTCGTCGCGCTGTGGGCGATCTTCGTGCGAGCCCCCGGTCCCGAGACCATCTGCGAGCACATCGTCGAGGTCACCGTGCGCGAAGCCCAGGCCGCGTCGATGAACCCCCAGAGCGAAGCTGCGCTGATGACCGGCCTTCAAGAGCGGTGCGTGAAGCACAAGCTCGACAAGATGAAGCTGCGCGGGCGCGTCAAATACGCCGAGTACTCCAAGTGCGTGATGGCGGCGAGCACGCTCTCCGAGGTCGAGGCCTGCTGAGTTCGCGCCCGCGTCGCTAGCGGTCCCGCTGCCATGGAGGCGGAGCATAATGAGGACCGACCGCGTCGCGGGGACGCTCGATGGGCTCCGGCTCATACGGTTCGACCACATCCACTCGGCGCGGGAGCAGACCACGCGCCTGTAGGCCCTCATGGCTGTCGTAGTAGACGGTCAAGCGAACGTCCGGCCGTCCCTTTCGACGTCGCTTGAAGTCGGTCTCGTGCACCGGGCTGTACTCCGATGCGCCGTATCCGGTCCCCAAGTGCTCCTCGCTCTCGCCGAGCGCGGCGTCGTCCGCTCCAGACCGATCTTTCGAAGCGGGTGCTGCCGGAAAGGGCTCGGGCCGGGCTTCGTATGACTTTCGGCTCAGAGGCTGCGGCTTGGAGCGCGACCGCTTCTCCTCAAACAGCGCCACGCCGATCACCCCGGCATGCTCGGCGGTGCCGCGCCTGGCCGTGTAGCTGTCGTACATGGATGCGAAGTAGAACGACGCCACCTCGTCCAGAGATCGACGGTATCCCTCGATCACGAGCGTCTCGTAGGGCTCGAGCACGTAGCCCCTCTGCTTGGCCGGGCGGCCGAGCTCGCCGCTGACCACGTCTCGGCCATCAACGGTCACCACGGCCTCATACCGGTTTGGGGTGTGGTTGGTCAGCCGGACCGTGTAGCCCTCCCCTTCCCGGCCCTCGACGAACACTGCGTCCCCCAGAGCATACGTCGGCAACGGCGCACCGCCCACCGAGTCGACGGAGAACGATACCGGGCTCGCGGCCGCTGTCCGGCCCGGAGAATCGTACGCGGGTGAAAGATCGCGAGAGATCGGGGCGCAAGCACCCACAAGTGCAGCCAGGGCGACCAATACAGCGCTTCGCAAGACCATCACAGCCCCGAACGCCGGCCACAAAGCGGTCCTTACACCTTGGCCGATGCGGCGGTTTCTGGCAGGAAGCGGGTTCATGCCCCGCTGGATCGAGCGTCGCGGCTTCACTCTATGCCCGCCCAAGCAGGATGGACACTACGTGCGTCTGTCCCTGATGGAGCGCGTCGGACTCGTCGGCGGTCTGTTCAACGTGCGAGAAGCGCGGGCCCGCCAGGTCGACGAACACGAAGCGCCAGAGCTGTTGTCCGCAGGCCGCGGCCTGAGTTGGCGGTGGCTGCGGGAGCCTCAGGCCCAGCGACTCTTGGACGAACGTTTGGGGACGCTGCAGGCGATGGGGTACACCGTCTTGGGATCGGAGATGGGGACACGAGGACGCTGGGATTGGCTGTACGACTTGGTGCATCGCCGCCTGGCCGAGCCGCAGGCGACCGGTGACCGCTCGCGCAGCCCGACCGACGCCCTACGCGATGCCCTGTCCACGCTCGGCCTGAGCCCCGACGACGTGCTCGAAGGGTTGGCGTCCGTGCTCGGGATCAGCGTCAGCGCGCTTCAAGATCCCGACGCGACCACGGTGCACAAGACCGACCCCGAGCAGATCGCGGTCTTGCTGCCGTTCCTGATGCACCACGAGCGCCCCGAGATCCGCAGCGTCGGCGAGCGGTGGTTTGCGTGCCCACGGGTGCTCTACCAGCTCCCGCCCGACACGCTGACGCGCTGGCTCGAGTCCGATGACAAACTCGATCGCGCGCTCGGGCCCCGTCTGGAGCACGAGGGTCCGGCTCTGCTCGGACCGCAGCGCCTGCTCCGGCTCTCCAAGACCGGCCAGCCCAAAGCCCGCGAGGCTGCGCAGCGCTGGGCGACACGCATGAGCTGAGACCGATTGCGCCGCAGAGGCGGTCAGCCCTTGACCACAGCCAGCGGGATCAGCTTGGCGACCTTGGTGGCGATGCCGGCCTCGTGCATCACATCGACGACGTCGGCCACGTCCTTGTAGGCCTCGGGCATCTCCTCGGCCATCGTGCGGCGCGAGTCGGCCCGGACGAAGACGCCCTTGTCTTCGAGCTCGCGGAAGAGCTCCCGGCCCTGCGCAGCTCGCTTGGCTTTCACGCGAGAGAGCCGACGGCCGGCACCGTGACAGCTGCTGCCGAACGTCTCCTTCATGGCGCGCTGGGTACCTGCGAGCACATAGCTGTAGCGCCCCATGTCCCCGGGCACGATGACCGGCTGGCCCGCGTCCCGGTAGCGCTGTGGCACATCTTCATGACCGGGACCGAACGCCCGCGTCGCGCCCTTTCGGTGCACACACAGTCGGCGCATGACGCCATCGACCTCATGGGTCTCCCACTTGGCGATGTTGTGGCAGACGTCGTAGACGGTGGACAGACCCAAGCCCTGCGGCGTGTCGCCGAGTTGTTGCGCGATGGCCTTGCGGGCTTGGTGCGCCATGACCTGGCGGTTGGCAAACGCGAAGTTGACCGCGCAGCCCATCGCGCCGAAGTAGTCGTGCGCCTCGGGGCTGGACAGCGGCGCCGCGCAGAGCTGGCGGTCGGGCAGCTCGATGCCGTACTTGGCCGAGGCGCGAACCATGCCGTGCAGCGCGCTGTCGCAGATCTGGTGGCCGAGCCCGCGCGAGCCGGAGTGGATCATCACCGTGAGCTTGCCGAGCTCCAGAC
>CAYGTG010000392.1:0-7349 GCA_964352485.1 uncultured Nannocystaceae bacterium
TAGACAGGATCACGCGTGTACCCTCGAGCGCAACGGCCTGGGCGTGGTCGTTTCGCAGACCGTGGGGGACCAGGTCGTGGCCAGCCCGGATGTCGACCACCGCGGCAACCGCTACGGGGTCGATCTCCCCAGCGGCGCATCGATCTTCTACCTGTGGTCCTCCTCGGGGGCCGTGGAGCGGATCGGCTTGGTGGGCAAGGAGTCGTTCGAGATCGATCTCGAGGTTTCGGTCGATGGCTCCTGCGGCGTGGCGCGACACGGCGAGGTCCGGGCCGAGTACTCGACATCGATGGGCGAGCACGCGCCGCCCGTCGTGGCCCCGGCTGGAACCCCTTGCGATGCTTTGTTCCGGCCCCTGGCCAATGCTGATGGGGAACCGCTGGTCTGGGACGAGAGCCGGCTGGCCCAGGAGGGGACTGCGATTCATGTGCTCGCGCCACCCTCAGGGGAGCCGCTGGCCGTGGTCCGTGGTGCGTCTCTCGTGTTCGCGCAGAGCCTCGGAGGCAGCAACAGGGCCGGCTCGGACGAGCTCGTGGCCTCGTGCAAGCTCTCGCCTGGCCCGCTTCCGCCTCGGTTGTTCGGGCTCACCCCAGCCGCGGTCCTGCGAAGCACGTTCCGTCGCCAGGTCTGGGATCCCAAGCCAAGGCCACGACCGGGCTCGCTGCCCTGGGACCCCGATCAGTGGACTCCAGGCGTCACGGATCCGGATGTGGGGTCGACGAAACTCGACGCAGACTCGTTGATGCGGTTGCTCAGTCCGTTCCCGTTGCGCAAGCTGAGCACCGACTAGTGCCCCATACCCAAAGTCCGTACCGGGTTTCTGCGCGACCCCTTTCGGGGTGTGGGGTCGCTCCGAACCCCTCGGTCACCGAGGTCTGCCTTCGGTACCTTCTATCTCTCCCGCTGCGCATCCCTTCGGGACGCTTCGCTCTCTTGCTCCGAACCCCGCTCCCAAAACCCGGAACGGACTTCGGGCATGAGGTCTTCGACGCGCGCTCGCGGCCCGTCCTGCATGGCGCTCAGAACTGCTCGGCGATGCGGTCGATCTCGCGCGCTTGCGAGTACCGCCGGTGGCGAACGAGCAGCTCCGACAGGCGTCTGGCCAGTTCCTTGAGCGTCTGTCCGCGTTGGTCCGGTTCGAGCTCCTTCCCATACGCCACCGCGTCGCCCCACAGTCCGATGCAGTCGATCTCGAGCCCTTCTTTCAGCGCCGCTTCGCCAGCGCGCCGATAGGCCTCGAAGACGACGCGCGGGGACTCTCCGATTCCTTTGCCCGTCTCGATGGCGCGTCGGTATCCCCGAATCGCGTCCACCGTGCTGCCGTCCGCTTCGTGGGCAACGCCTTCGTTCAGCCGAGCCCGAGAGGCGAGGTCGTAGGCTTGGTGCTCGTACGCGGATTCGTCGGCACGCACGAACGTGGCGGCGGCCAGACGAGGCTGGTTGAGGCGCATCAGGTAGCCACCGAGCATCATCTCCATCTCGACGGCGCGCACGTGCTGCCCGTGCTCCCGACACAGCTCACGGGCTTGGGTTTGTAGCCGAAGGGCCTCGGGTCCACGCTCCTGCTGCATTTCGGCCTCCGCGCGTCGGACCAACAGGCTCAGGTCGTGCTCAAAATCGGTCGCGTCGTCTGATTCTGCGGGCTCGGGGTCAGCAGGACTCAGGGCGTCGGCCGATGCTCCTGTGGACGCGGTGGGGGATCCTGGGAAAGGCCTGGAGCGGCGACGTGGCCGAGGAGGCGGCCGGACCCCATACGGCCACGCGCCGCGCATGCCGGGGCCATGCTGCTCTTCCGCCTCGAGGGTCTGCGCGACCTGCGTCGCTCGGAGGCCCGGGGCAGGCTCGAGCCGGTAAAACCACGCCTTGTCGGCGCCAATTCGGGCCGCCCATGCCTCGAGCTTTGCTCCAGGCTCGCCCAGCACCACAAACCGGACGAGCTCAAGCTCTCGGCTTCGCACCATCGTGGTCAACTGGTCGAGCAGAGCGGGCTCTACGCTGCCCTCGAGCGTGAGGCTCAGCAGCACCCCCTCGGCCGGTTGCTGGACCTCCGCAGCGATCCTGGCCAGCGTCACGGATGCGCTGGCCGCAGGCTCCGCGCCGACCTTGTTGGGCGGCAGGGGCCCGACCGGTGCACCTGCTTCGCGCAGTTGTGTGTGCCGTTCTTGCACCGCGTGAAGGACTTCGACCCATGCGGGCTTCGCGCTAGAGGCGTCGGTCACCCGAGCTGGGAAGAACGGAGATCGGTTGTCCGCGTGATGTTCAAACCCGGCGACCAACGCGCAAACCTCGGCGTGGTCCCCTGAGCCGGCTTCGAGCGCAATTGCTCTCGCTCGGGGGGCTCGGAAAAAACCCCTCAGAACGTCCGCCAAAGGGTCCAAACGGCGACCTATCGAGGTTCGTGGCATGCAAAACTCAAAAAAAAATCAGGCCGCTGAATACGGACGCGCGTACACCGTTACACTATGTACCCAAGGGTGCTGAAAGCGGAGATGAAGGGGGCTGGACTGATTCCTGTTCCCAGTGAGATTCTCCCCGCACCTTTCACGGAGAGGAAGAATACAAGATGGCAGCCGTTTCCGAATACATCGCACACTTCTACAGCGCCGTTGTCTCCCCCAACGACCACTCGGGGTCGGGAGTCTGGAACATGAGCGAACCGCTCCCCGTCCGCGGGACCCAGCGCAACGAGCACTACGCCTACGATGGCCTCGCGTTGAACAAGCCCGAGGGTCTCTCGGGTCTTCACGCGGGCATGGTCGAGATCGAGAACCAGCAGTACAAGTGCGCTCCGATCTACCTCTCGGCACTCGAGCGCGACGAGGGAGAAACCTTCGCCGACACGATGGCTGGCAAAGAGGGCCGTGACATCATCATCGCCGTTCGGGCTTGGGGTGTCGAAGAGCTTGGCCGTTCCGCCAACCTCGAGACCCGCATCTACTGGACCAAGCTCATCAACTCCGACAACCTGCAGTTCGGCGTGTTCGCGGCCGCGATCACCCGCATCGCCGACGATCGAAGCACCGAGCCCTCCAAGTACGTCGACCTCGCCTCGGGCAGCTCGAAGCTCATCGAGACGCCAGCCGGGCGTCTCAACCAGATGAAGAGCGCGCAGTTCTCGCCCAAGCAGATGTCCAAAGCAAGCAGCGAGCTCGTCAACCTCCAGCTGCTCGACCTGTAGTCAGGCGGTCGTTGGGATGGCTGACCGCGGCGAGAGCTCGTCGGACGACGGCGAGCGAACAGCTCGCCGCGGTATCCTCTTCAGGCTGTCAGCCTCGCCCACCCCCGAGCGACGGATCCCGGCCGTCGAATCAATCGTTCATAACCTCCGCGCCGTGCTCAACAGCGACCGGGGGATTTCTGCGAGTAGCCCGACCTTCGGGCTTTCTTTGCATCGTGCCCTCTCGGACTGGGATTCGAGGCGACCGACGGTCTTGGCGGACCTCGCTGACCTGATCGCGCGTTTCGAGCCCCGCCTTTCGGACGTGAAGATCGTGGCGCTGGAGGTCAAGGAGACCTTCCGCTTCAGCGTACTCATCACCGCAAAGACGGCGGACGGAGCGGTCTTCAAGGCCAGAACGAACATGGCCGCGTCGGGGGCTGCTGAGGTCGAGGTGGAGGAGCTGATCACAGAGATCTGACCTCCGCATGACCTCTGCAGAGCGTACAATCCTCGCTGCGGGCTCGCGCCGATACGCCGTTTTGGGCTGTGGGGTCCCCGAGAAGAGATCTGCGTGAAGGCAAGATACTACGAGGCGGAGCTGGCGTACCTGCGCGAGCAGGGTCGTGCTCTCGCGAAGAAGCACCCGAGAACCGCCGGGTTGCTCGCCGAGCGCAGCGATGACCCCGACGTCGAGCGCTTGCTGGAGGGGTTCGCGTTTCTGGCGGCCGCAGTTCGCGAGCGAATCGACGACGCCGTCCCCGAGCTCGCGCAGAGCTACGCGGGCGTCTTGGTACCCCAACTGTCTCGCTTCGTCCCTCCCACCTCCGTGATCGAGTACCGCCCCGAGGCGCTCGGGTTGAGGGTCCCTGAGTTTGTCCCTCGCGGAACGATGGTCTCTGGCGAGGGGAACTCAGGGGTCAGCTGTAGCTTTCAGACCACCGCCCCCGTGCTGCTGCTTCCGCTGACGCTCGAGGAGATCGAGCAACGGCGCCCGGTGGAAGACGTCGACGAGATCGTTCTCTCGTTCCGCGCCGCCGAGCAGCGGGACGCAGAGGTCGGGCTTCATCCGGTGCGGTTGTTTTTTCAGGGCGAGCCCCAGCTGTGGACGGGTCTGCGAACCTGGTTCTTGCGGCATTGCGAGGAGATGAGCCTGTGGGTTGGTGGTGAAGCGAAAGCGAAACTACCGGTGCAAGACATCAAGGGCGTTGGACATGGCGAAGACGCCTCGCTGTTGCCGAATCGGCCGCTGGAGCACGATGGGTTCACGCAGATGGCGGAGTTCTTCTCCTGCCCGGCCAAGTACTCCTTCGTCGACCTCCCTCCGCTAGGACCCGAAGCCAGAGGCGAGTTCCAGCTGCGGTGCCGATTCGTAGGGGCGCCCAAGCTGCCCAAAGTCCTGGCGACCGGAGACATTCGCCTCCACTGCACGCCGGTCATCAACCTGTTCGAGTCCGACCTCGAGCCCGTGCCGGTCGATCTCTTCAACCCTTGGCAGTTGCTTCGTGTTGCCCGCCATCGGATGTCCCAGGCGGAAGTCTGGGACCTCACCGAAGTCATCGGGGTGGGTCCGAAGGTCAGGCGAGATTTCTTCAGCTTCGAGAGCGTTGGCGCGGGTGAGGAGGAGGTCTCCAGCTACTACGTGACGCGACGGGAAGCGGCAGCGGACGGCTCCGGCACCCAGCGTCATGTCTCGCTGGTGTCCTGCCTGGATCGAGAGCCACCCGTGGGTGTGGAGGTCTTGTCCATGCGCGGGCTGTGCAGCAATCGCGCGCTCGCGTGCGAGCTCGGCATCGGTCAGCTTTGCGATCCGGTGCGCGGCGCGGGCGCTTCGGTCCCGTTCTCCAACATCAAGCCCGTCTCTCCGCCCCTGTATCCGCACGACAACCCGGAGCTGCTGTGGCGCCTCGGCAGCCACATCGGCCTGTCTCGGAAGGAGCTGCTCGATGCAGGCTCGCTGCGCTCACTGCTGCGCATGTACAACTTTGCCACGGGTGCCAACCCCGCGCTGGCAAGAACCAATGCGCGCTGGATTGAATCGATCCGAGAAGTTCGAGTCAAGTCTTGTGTGCGGTTGATTGTAGGTGCACCGGTTACAGGTACGCGAACCACCGTCGTCGTCGATGCAAAGTCCTTTGCATCGGTGGGCGAGGCCCAAGTCCTCGGAGAGATGCTCGATGACCTCTTCGCGCGGCGTGTTGGGCTCAATTCCTTCAACATCTTGGCCATGGAAGTTGCCCCCTCGGGGGCGAGATACTTGTGGAAGCCCCGGAACGCCACTCGCCAGCTGCGCTAGAGCTTCTGCGGCAGCTGGCCAAGGATGGGCCCCCTTCCACGGGGTTCTTCCCCGCGATCCGCCTGCTCGAACGTCTCGTCGACATGGATGTCCGAGTCGGGGGTGATGGGCCGTACTCGCGTGAGCCGATTCGGTTTTCCCACGAGGCGTCCATGACGTCGCAGCCCAACGAGATCTCTGCGATTCGTGGGCACAAGAGGTACGAAAAAGGGGAGGAGGTCTCCGCAACGCAGTGGGTGTACGAGGTCTGTACCTGCTTCCTCGGCCTGACCGGCACCGACAGCCCACTTCCCCTGTACCTCGTGTCCGAGTTCGCGCAGCTCGACGACGCGGCGCTGCTGCAGCGCGAGTTTCTCGACGTCTTCCACAACCGATTGCTGGCGCTCTTCTATCGCGGGGTCAGTCGCTACGACTTCCCGCAGGAGCTGCTCAGCGACGCGACGGATCCTGTGGCAACCCGGGCACTTCAGCTGGCGGGCTTCGACGTTGAGGTCGGCGCGCTCGCTGGTGTGAGCCGAGCGCAGCTGCTCCACGTCGCCGCCCTGTTCGCGACTGGCCCTGTCACCCCGCGAACGCTGCGAAACAGCTTGCGAGCCCTGCTCCGACGCGAGCTCGGCGGGGTCGAGCTCGGGATGCGAGAACTCACGGGCGGGTGGGTCGTGCTGGACGACGAGCAGTGCAACCGCCTCGGTCGTGCGAACAACGAGGCCGGGTTGAACTTTCTGATCGGAACGCGCGTGCGACATCCGGCCCATGAGGCGCGGGTCGTCATCGGACCGCTGCCTCCGGCCGACGCGGCTGCGTTCTCCCCTGGAGGCCCGTCCTTCGAGCGCGTTGCACATCTGCTGGACGCGCTGTGTCCCGCACCTGCCGTCGTGAAGCTGGAGCTGCACATTCGTACGGGGGCGTTTCCACCGTTTGTGCTCGGCCAGCGCCGGATTGCTCGGGACGCCTGCATCATGGGCCGTCGGCACCGCGACGAATCCGTCGTGATCGCAGTCCACGATCTTCCGCGGATCGGCGAAAGGCAGGGTGCTCGTGCGGTCTGAGCACCTCGATCCCGTGCGAGCTTTGGGTCAATGGCCCCTCTCCAGTGCTGGAACGGTGCGCAGCACCGCTTCGCCCGTGTTCTTGAGCCAGCGACCCTATTGTGATGAAATCCTCGTGAAGCGGGCCGCCTGTAGACCGGTCCTGTATCCCCTACCACCCGAAGTCCCAGCGACTTCACCGAGAGATTCAGCGTGGCGAAAAAACCATCGAAGGCCCCGAAAGAGCGTGTCAACATCACGTACCGGCCGGCAACCAACCCCAACGAGACCGTTGAGCTGCCGTTCAAGATGCTCGTGTTGGCCGACATCACCGGAGAGCAGGACGACCGGCCATTCGAAGAAAGGGCTGCGGTCCGCATCGACAGAGACAACTTCACGGACGTTCTTCGCGACTCCAAGGTGAAGATGTCCGTCAACGTCCCCAACCGGCTGCAAGAAGGCGACTCGGGCGAGGAACTCTCTGCTGACCTCAAGTTCGAGTCGCTCCATGACTTCACCCCCGGTGGCGTCGCCAAGCAGGTGCCCGAGCTCGCAAAGCTGCTGGAGCTGCGGGAGGCGCTTTCGGCTCTCAAGTCGCCTCTGGGCAACCGACGTGACTTCCGCAAGCGAATCGAGGCGATCCTCGGAGACAAGGACGCACGTGCCCGGTTGATGACCGAGCTGGGTCTCGACGACGGAGACGAATCCTGATGGCAAAGACAAAGAAGACCGAAGAGGCGACGACCGTTGAGGACGAGAGCCTGCTCGACTCCCTCCTCGAAGAAGCCGCAGTCGGATCCGACGACGCGGATGCCTTCGCGATCGCCAAACGTGGCGTGTCGGCGTTCATGGGGGAACTGCTCAGCAG
>CAYGTG010000393.1:0-7332 GCA_964352485.1 uncultured Nannocystaceae bacterium
CTCTTGCTCCGCCCCCCTCTCCCGAAACCCGGAACGGACTTCAGATCTGCGGTACACGTTGTTCCTCACTCTGCTAGAGCGGCGATCAGTTTGAAACGACTCGCAATGCACGCCTCTGGCCACAAGTGGCCAGAGGCGTGCATTGCGGGTCGAATTCAAACTGATCGCCGCTCTAGAAATCGGTGTCGAGGGCGACCGTGGCCCAGGTGACCGGCTCGTTGCGGTCCGACTCGGCGGGCCAGATCTCGGCGACGGTTTGGGTGTTGGTCACCCGCACTGCGAGGCCGATCTCGCAGGAGGTCGAAAGGTCGATGCCCAGCAAGGCAAACGGAATCGAGTACTCCACCACGTTGGCGGGACCGACGAAGCCTGGCGTGCTCTGCCAGTCTGGGTTGTCGTCCACGCATCCCGGCCACGCATCGAGCATGCCCTGGGCTCCGCACTCTTGGTCGTCGGTGTGAAACCACCAATCGTCGGCACCGAACATCACCGACTTGTCATTGAGCGGGTCGATGTAGAGCTCGGGGAACATGATGAGCCCGCCTTCGGCCAGGGGCTGAAACCCGACGTTCAGGTTCTCGCCGTCGTGCGAGAGGATCACGTTGACCTCGGTGGCCTGCACGGGGATGGCGACAACCGTTGCTCCGGCCCACTCGAGTGGATCGATGGTGCCGTCGGGGTCAATCGCTGCGCCGGCGGGGATCGTGGTCTCGGCCTCGCAGAACAGGGGCGTCCCGGTCGAGGAGGACTCGGCAGCGGTGCTGCTCTCTTCGCTTCCGGTGCTGGTGGACGCGACGGTATCGGTGTCGGTGTCCGCAGCGCTGCTCGAAGAGCAGCCGAGGAACATCGTCAGGAGCGCGCAAGGGGCCATACGCATCATGGACGCTGATGGTAAACCCACCGCGTTCCTCGGTGATGGCCCACTGGATCCGCAAGCTCACGATCGACCAGTGGAGGGCGATCGACGCCGAAATGCTGGACCGGCCGCTTCCCGAGCGCCGGGTGATTTGGGTGCTGCTGACGGTGACGCTGTGCCTAATCCTACCGATCTATCTCGGTTCGCCGAAGTTCGCGGACGAGCACCTGCGGCCGGTCTTCGAGGGACTCCCTGACCGGCATCTGGGTCCTTGGCTGTATTGGTCGCTGTTCAAGACCTTCAACTACGTGCTGCTTCCGTGCGTGTGTCTGCGGCTGTTGGGCGAGCGGATTTCCGATGCGGGCCTGCATCTGCACCGCCGCCGGCGCACATGGGGGTTGTACGCGGTCTTGCTTCTGCTCGTCTTGCCGGTCGTCGTCCTCGCCGCCGACTCCTCCGCGTTCTTGGACCGCTACCCTCGCTATCCGCACGCGGGCGCGACGTGGCCGCGGCTCTTGCTGTGGGAGGCTGCGTACGGGTTCCAGTTTGCCGCGCTCGAGTTTTTCTTCCGAGGCTTCCTGCTGTTCACGCTCGCGCGTTCGCTCGGCTCGGCGGCGATCTTCGTGTCGCTGGTGCCCTACACGATGATTCACTTCGGAAAGGCGCTGCCCGAGACGATTGGCTCCGTCATCGCAGCGATCGTGCTGGGTACGTTGGCCCTGCGCACTCGGTCGATCTACGGCGGCGTGCTGCTGCACTGCGGCGTCGCGTGGACGATGGACGGGCTTGCGTTGGCGCACCGTGGTGACCTCACCCGGCTCCTCGGCGGTGGATAAACCGCAAATTGCCGCCGCATGAGGCAGGAAAACGGCCAGAAGCGGTTCTGTTGAGGTCCCGGAGGACCTACCATGCCCTGCGTGTCGGCCCCCTCGGCATCGGACACCTTCACCCGGCAGAGCTTGGTGGAGGAGATCCACAACCAGCAGCAGCACGACGCCGACCAGGAGTCGCAGCGGCGGCATCTGCACGAGCGCGCTGCGAAAGCGTCTCGCCGGGCGAAGGTTCGCAATCGCGTCTTGCTGTCGATTGCCGTCGTCGGGTTGCTGGTCGCGGTTGCGTTCGGGGTCAAGGAGTTCGCCGAGAACCGGCGGATCGAGCAAGGGCTCGCGGCAGCGCAAGAGCCGCTGGCCGCATCTACGGTGGCAAAACTCGAGGCGGCGCGCACGGTTCTCGCCTCCAACCTCGACGTGGATCCCAACCATCCGGCCACCCTCGGTCGCATCGCGTTGGTGGTCACCCATCTGCACATTCGTGGCGTGGCCGAGGCTGACGAAGCTCGCGCTGCGGTTGCCAAGGCCCGGGAGGTCGGGAGATCCGAAGGTCCGCTGTGCGAGGGCATGTTGGCCGCTCTCAAGGGAGACTTTGACCAAGCGCGCCGCGCCTATGAGGGGGCCTTGGACGATGAAGACCCTTGGGTGCGGGCGGACGCCGCGTGGCTTCAGGCGGTTGTCGCGTTGGGGCACCCCTACGACGTCGCGATGGAGGATGCTGCGGTCGCGCAGCTGGAGGCGTCGTTGGAGGAGACTCCGTCGGTCTTCAACCTGCAAGCACTGGCGACGCTCGTGGCGCGCCGAGGAGACCTGGAGCTCGCGCTGTCGAAGACGGCCGAGGCCCGCGCGCTCGCGCCCGAGGACACTGGGATCTCGGTCGACGAGGCGTTCTTCAAGGTGCTCAAGGCCGAGTCGGTCGTCGGTGCACTCGAGCTCGTCGATGCCCTCGACGGCGCCGTACGAGGCCCAGACGTCGCGCGGTGGTCGATCACCAAAGGACTGGCCCAGCTGCACGAGGGGGAGCCCGACGATGGCGTCGAGGCGCTGAGCGACGCATGGAGAGCCCTGTCGCCGTCGGACAACGACGCCCGTCTTCATGTCCTCGAGGGGTTGCTGAGCTACGGCCAGGTCGACCGGGTCGAGACGCTGCGCAAGGGGGTGCATCTCGGCTCGCAAGCCGACGCGGTTGTCGATGCCTGGGAGGCGCTGGCGCGGGGGCGGAGTCAGGAGGCCTTGGCCGCGCTGGAGGCCATGCCGCAGACCCTGCCTCGCGTTGGACACCTGCAGGCGTTGGCCCTGGTGGAGCAGCATCGGCACGATGAAGCCCGCCCATGGGTCGAGTTTGCCCGCCAACGGCTGCCCGATCGTCCGGACCTGGCCGTCGCGTCTGCCCGGGTCGCGACGGCGGCCGACCAGTCTCGGCCCGCGGCGCTCGAGGAACTCGAGGCTCTCGCGGATGCCCATCCCTGGACCTACCGGGTCTGGACCGGGTTGGCCGAGGCGCGGCTGGTCGCGCTCAATCCCGAGTCTCTCAACCCCGAAGCGCGTCAGGAGGCCGTCGCGGCGCTGGAGCGAGCGATCGATCGCGAAGCGGCTCCGGCCGAGGCTTCGTTCCGGCTGGCGAAAGAGTACGCGACTCGGATCTTCGATCAGCCGCAGGACGCCGCGGTTGCGCTGAAGCACTTTCGGGTTGCCGCCGACACGCCGCCGAAGCTGGGCATCTACCGGGCGAGCTATGGGAAATTCCTCGTGCAGCTCGCGCGGGCACGGGAGGCACGGGAGGTTTTGATCCCGCTGGTGTCCGACGCTTCGCTCGGACCCGGTCCCCTGCTGGATCTGGCTCGGGCGTCGTCGACCGATGCGTCGCTGCGTGGAACCCCGGTCGATGAGGGCGTGTTGGGGTGGTTGACCGAGGCCGGGGCGCGCGGCGCCGACCCTGCGCAGCTCGAGCTCGAGTGGGCGCGGTACGAGCTGGCCCGCCGCAATCCGCAGGCGCTGCAGCCGGCCAGGGCTCGACTCGAAGCGCTCGTCGCCTCCGACCCCCGCAACGTCGAGGTTCGGGGGCTCTACGCCACCAGCCTGCTGGCACTGGGCGAGCTGCGCTTGGCCAAGGCCACCCTTCGGGATGGAATCCGGCGGACCCTGCGGACGCTGGATGGGCGCTTGTACGTGGTCGACGCGCGGGTCGAGCTGGCCGGACGGCAGAAGCGTCGCGCCGCGAGTCTCGCCTACAAGGGCTGGCGAAAGATGGTGCGTGAGCCAGACCTCCCGGTCGGGGCGCTCCTCGATACGGCACCCTTTGTCGCGGGCCTGTGGACAGAGCTCGGACAGCCGAAGGCCGCCGCGACCGTCGGCCGAGGTCTGACCCTTCGCGCTCCGGTGAGTCCGCGTGCCTGGGTGCTGCGCGGCGGGATAGAGCTGGCCGGCGAGCGACCCGGAGCGGCTTGCACGAGCGCAGACAAGGCGGTCGAGCTGGACGAGCGATTGCCGTCGGGTTGGGAGCTTCGCGGCGACTGCCTGACCGCCTTGGGCGAACACGCGACCGCGGCCACCTCGTATGAGCAGGCGGTCAACCTCGCCGAAGGCACGGTCGCCGAGCGAGGGCTCAAGCGAAAGCTCGCCGCCGCGCAGCGCAAAGCCAAGAAAAAATAGATGCGCCTGCTGATGGTCACCCAGGATTTTCCGCCGCAAACCGGCGGGATCCAGACGTACAGCGCCAAGCTTGCGGAGCGTTTCGCGGCGGCCTGTGATCGCTTCGAAATGGTCGCGCCCGCCGACGAAGGGGACGAAGCCGTGGATGCGGGCCTTCCGTATCGAGTGCACCGACTCCGGGTCCCCTCCCAGCGGATGGTCTTTGCGACGCTTCGTGCTGGAACCGGGATCGCGCAGCGTGGCTTCGACGCGGTGTTTCACGCCCAGTGGTACACGCTCCCGGCCGGGCTCTGGCTGCGCCACCGAGGGCACGTCCGCCGGGTGTTTGTCGCTGCCCACGGTCGTGAGCTGCTGCTCAACGTCGTCGAGCGGGTCCCCGTGGTGGGTTCGGGCTACGCGGCGGCCCGCAACGCCATGCTGAGAAAGGCCGACCTACTCCTGCCGGTCAGTCGCTACACGGCCGGGTTGCTGGAGGATGCCGGCGTGGCTTCGAAGGCGATCCTCGTCGCGCCCAACGGCGTTGATGCGGACGCGTTTCGAGCTTCGGACGGCGCCGCGTTTCGGGCCGAGCATGGGCTGGGCGAGGGCCCGTTGGTGACCACCGTCTGTCGGTTGGTGCCGCGCAAGGGCATCGACACGACGCTCGAGGCGGTCGCCCGACTCCGCGAGCGGATCCCCGGCTTGCGGTATGCGGTCGGGGGCACCGGCCCGGACCGCCAACGACTCGAGGCCAGTGTCCTGCGCCTTGGGCTCCAGGACACCGTGCGTTTCTTGGGCCGCGTGCCCGACGCTCAGATGGCCAACTGCATGAGCGCAGCGGATGTGTTCTGCATGCCCGCGCGCAGCGAGCCTCCGGACGTCGAAGGCTTTGGGTTGGTCTTCTTGGAAGCAGGTGCCTGCGAGACGGCGGTGATCGGGGCCCAAGCGGGGGGCGTGCCCGATGCCATCATGCCTGGGGAGACGGGACTCTTGGTCGAGCCCTGCGACGTTGGCGGGCTGGCCGATGCCCTCCACGAACTCCTGACGCGGCCGAAGCTTCGGGCTGAACTGGGCGCGGCAGCGCGAGCTCGGATCGAAGCGCGCTGCACCTGGGACCACGTCGCGTCGGGCTTGATGGATGCGATGCGAGCGTCTGTGGCCCGTTGAGGAGCTGGCGACGTGCCGGGGACATCGCCTCCGCGCCCATACTCGTGCGCCCTGGAAGGGGAACCAAGGGGTTCCCCTTTCAGACTAGAGCACATCTCATAACCTCGACGCGCCGACTCGCGAAGGATTTGGGGCCGATGGTTAGGAGCGGAGCCGCAGCTGTACCGGGGTACTGCAAGGTTTCGCGACAACGCCAGCGGGCCCAAGGACCAGTGAGGCGGCGTGGCGAGGTTATGAGATGTGCTCTAAGCGCCGCGGCTCGGAGCCCGCACGACTCGGTTTCGACCCTCGTGCTTGGCTTGGTACAAGGCCGCGTCCGCACGTTCGACGGCAGCGCTGAGCGCCTCACCGTCGCGCTGCGCCTCGAGCCCCATCGAGACCGTGACATTCATGGTCGCGTCCGCCACGCGAATGATCTGCTTCTCAATGG
This sequence comes from uncultured Nannocystaceae bacterium, assembly GCA_964352485.1. Taxonomy (GTDB): domain Bacteria; phylum Myxococcota_A; class Polyangia; order Nannocystales; family Nannocystaceae; genus CAJXVA01. The sequence continues at coordinate 5,915 of CAYGTG010000393.1, forward strand.
CGATGCGGGCGCGCTCGGCAACTCGCTCTGCCTGGGACAGCGTGACCTCGGACAGCAGCAGCAGGAACTCCTCGCCGCCGTAGCGGACGATGGCGTCGGAGGTCCGCAGCACCTGACTGAGCTGCCGTGCGACTCGCTGCAGCACGACGTCGCCGACGATGTGGCCGTGGGTGTCGTTGATCGCCTTGAAGTGGTCGATGTCGACCATGAGGACCGCCACCGGCTTCTCCTGCGAGGGTGTTTCGGGCTGATAGCCTTCCTCGAGGCCGCGCCGGTTGAGCGCGCCGGTGAGCGGGTCGAGCTTGGTGAGCCGAGACAGCCGGGCGATCTCCAGCGGATGGGCACAGATCGCGGCCACCAACTCGAGCAACTGCTCGTCGGTCTCAGAAAACGGCTTGTCCCATCGGACGACGCTGAGCGCTCCGAGACAGGCGTGGGTGGAGAGCAGGGGAGCGCCCAAGAAGCAGCCCATCCCGGTGAAGTTGGCCTTGGCGACGAAGCGCGGGTCTTGGGTGGGGTCGTCGAGCCGGATTGGAGTGGAGTGCTCCACGATCCAACCCACCAGGCCTTCTCCGCGGCGAAACTCTGCTCCGGGGCCAGGATGCAGCGAGGGGCCTGAGCGACATGCCGCCACGAGGTGATTGTGACTTGGGTGCAGGAGCCGGACGGAGGCATGGCTCGCACCGAAGAGCTCGGCGGTCCCCTCGACGAGTGTCTGCAGCTTCTCCTCGAGCTCGGCGTGCTTCTGCACGGCGCGCGCGACTTGGGTCAGCGCAGGAAGAACCGCGTCCAGCACGGGGGGACGTGTACCCCCGGGGGCTCACGGAAACAAATGCGCCGGGTCACTCTCGCCAGAGCGCCCGACATGTCCCACCTGCGAGGGATTGGAGGGTTCATCGTCCCGGGGTTGCGCGTTGGGCCCGTGCGTCGAGCTGCGCCTCAACGCAGCGAATGTAGGCGCGTTCGCGCCGGTCGAGCTCATCCTCGAGTGCGCGGGCTTGGTTGGCGATGGGGAGCAGGACCCGCTCGATCGCACGTCGCTCGGCCCGCGTTTGCGCCCGCGCAAACCTGCGGCGAAGAAGATGCTCGGACCGGTGCAACCCACGGAGGGAGAGCTGGGCATCGTGCGCGTCCTCGAGGCGAGTCTCGCACGAGGGGGAGATGGCGGCGGTGTCGGGGGTCGGAGAGCTCGCGGTGAGGGCGAAGAGGAGGGCGTGGGTGAGCATGTCCGGCCCCATGAGCAAGGGGTGCGCCCGAATCGGATAGGTGCGATCTCAAGGGGTTGGGCCGGAGCCCCTGTCCGCCAGGGCGTGGCGCCTGGAGTTGCGGTGGCTGAAACCGTCTTTGCCATGGCGGTGGAGGACACTGTCCCCGGCGAGCGCCGCGCGAGAAGGTCTCGCCGGGGCATGCTTGCGCGT
>CAYGTG010000394.1:0-7326 GCA_964352485.1 uncultured Nannocystaceae bacterium
GGAGCGAAAAATCCTTCCCGATCCGCCGCGCCGACTTTCTCAACAGGCTGCTAGCGACGATTCGACGACGCTCGAAGCGCGGCGACTTCGGCTTCGAGCGTGGGATCGGTCGACAGCGCGGCGTCGAGGAACGGCTTGGGGTCCTCTCCCATCGCGTGCGCGAGCTTGGCCCGGGCCAGGTTCACCGGCGCCCAGAAGATGCTGCGATGCCCATCCGGCGCAGAGTCGAGAATCGACCACGCGCGGGCGTAGGCCGACGATGCCTCTTCGTTGTGCCCGGTCTTGGCCAGAATCTCCCCCAGGTTCGTCACCGCTGGAACTAGGGTCATCGGGTTGGACGCCTCGGGGCTGCGCTCAACGGCCTTCAACGCGCGGCGCTGCATCAAGACAGCGGAGTCCGATTCGCCACGCGCGTCGTGCAACGCAGCCATGGCCCCCAAAAGTTGGCCGTTGCCAGGGTGGTCCGCCCCGCGGAGCTGGGTCGCGCCTTGCAGCGCGGCCTCGAGGATGGGCGCGGCGGCATCAACCTCTCCAACCGTCAGCAGCATCCAGCCCAGGTTGGTCGCCGCGACGATGGTCTCCGGATGCGAGGCGCCCAGGGTCGCGCGGCGGATCTCCAGTGCCCGCTCGAACGGGTCGCGAGCGCCAACGTAGTCCCCCTGGCCGCCGATGATCGCTCCCTGCATCGTCAGGATCTTCGCCAGCGCTTCGGATTGAGGTCCCAGTGCGTCCTCGAGGATCGTTTCAGCCCGTCGCGACGATGCCAGCGCGGCCTCCATGTCGCCTCCTTGGGCCAGACACTGCGCCAAAGCAGACAGGCTGTACGCCTCCGATGGAGACCCTTGTCCAAGCCGCTCGGCGTAGATCTCCATCGAAGCGCGCAGATGCTTCTGCCCCTCGTCGCACTGGTTCATCCGAGACAAGGTGTACCCAAGCGATCGCAGCGCGTCCGCGACGTAGAGCGAGCGAGGGTCCGTCTCACGACGGATCTCGAGCGAGTGTCGATACGAGGCGATCGCATCGTCGAAGCGCGACGAGCTCTCGAAGCTGCGGCCCTGTGCGTAGTGCCAATACGACAGGAGCTCGGGTGGGTCTCCCGCAGTCGCGACGACCGTACGGCCGAGTTGCGCGGCCTCGAGGGCTCGGTCGTACTCACCCAAAGAGATCCACGTCTCGACCCGCTCAAAGACGGACCGGGCCTGCGTCCACGTGTCGCCATGCAGCGCCGCCAGCTTCATGGCGTCTTCGCCCAGCGCGAGCGAGCGCTCGGGATTGTCGCGCCGACGCTCGACCGAGGCCAGACGGTACAGCGCCGCGATGCTCGAGGTCTCGTCGTCCGCCTCCCGGGCGGCATCGAGTTCGGCGGTCGCGACGGCGTAGGCCTCATCAAAACGCGAGGCGACCTCCAGGGCAAACGCGCGTGCGAGCCCCTCCGACAGCGCGGGCCGTCCGGGGGCCCCCGAACACCGATCCTGCGAAACCGCTTCGTTGAGGCTGCCCAACACCGCCCAGCGTGCGGCCCCGGTCGCTCCATCCGCCGCTCCAACGCGCAGCAGCGCAGCGACCTCCCTCGCTTCACCATCGAGGCACTCTTGTCGCGGCACCGACTCGGTCGATTGGCATGACAGCGCGTAGGCATCGGTCCAACGATCGGTCCAGCGCTCGACCTGCTCGTTCACGCTCGAGGCGACCCGCGGCGCCGCCGCTTCGAACGCTGCGAGGTCCGTCGACCGATCGGGGACCAGCGACTGGAGTTGTGCTTGCGCTTCGGCGCCGCAATCCGGCTCTTCGTGCGCCGCGGCAGACCAGGTCCCGGCCGCGAGCAGCGAGACCAAAGCCAACCCTGCATAGGCCGTTCGTCGTGACCGCTGCTGCATCCCCCGTCGCAGGGCCGCGGCGAACCCATGTACGTCCGCGTGCCGAGCCTCGGCGTCGTCCGACAGCGCTTGGCGCAGCGCCGCGGTCGCAGAGCCGCACGCCCCGATGCGTCCGGCCGACAAAGCCTCCGCGGTCGGTCGATCGCCTGTGAGGAGTTCGACCGCGACCAACGCTAGGCTCCACTGATCGGCCTGGGCGCTGCCTTGGAGCCCCCTGCGGGCTTCGGGAGCCATGTACGCCAGGGTTCCGCCGCGAGGCACGTCGTCGTCATCCACGTCTGCCGCGAGCCCGAAGTCGATGAGCGAGACCCACGGCACGCCCTCCCGCATCTCGACGACGATATTCGAGGGCTTCACGTCATGGTGCACCAAGCCCGCGTCGTGGGCCGCGGCCAACCCATCGGCGCACTGCAGGATGACCTCGATCCGGGCGTTCAGGTCCGGCTCGGCCTGTGCGGCCCACAGCCGAAGCTCGAGCCCCTCGAGCAGCGCCATGGACACGAACACCGATCCCGCATCTTCCCCGACGTCGTGCACGGCGACCACGTGCGGATGCCGAAGCCGGGCCAGCGCCCGAGCCTCGGCCAAGACCTGGGCCCGAAGGTCCGCCCCTTCCCGCGACCGGATGAGCTTCAGCGCGACCCGGCGGCGAAGCTCCTCATCCCAGGCCGAGTAGACATCCCCCATGCCGCCGCCGCCGAGTCGGTCGATCACGATGTACCGGCCGACCGTCGTGCCGCGACGAAGCCGCGTCGTCGAGTCTGCGGCCGATGCGTCGCCGGTTCGGGGGCCACCCAGCAGGGCACTCGTGGTGTCATCGTGCATGGTACGGTCGCGGTGCTTCGTGTCTGGTTCGGACGATACGACGTCACTGTGGGCGGTGACGCCCAAACCCTCGCTGGGAACGAGAATCCCGGCGCTGTTGGGCATTGGCGTCGGGATGCCCAGGTTGGTGTTGTTGCGCGAGGCCGAGACGGTCTTGGGGCGCGGTCAGGACAACACCGTGGTGCTCGAAGCCCGGGGCGTCTCGCGGGAGCACGCCAAGATCGTCATGCGAGATGGACAGACCGCAACCCTGGTCGACCTCGAGTCGCGCAACGGCACCTTCGTCAACGGGGACCGCATCGATCTCCTGGTGCTGACCGAGGGCGACGAGATCCATCTCGGCCCCATCGCCTCGTTTCAGTTTGTTCGCCGCATCGAAGACGAGCTCGAGCGCGCGAGTCGGCGGGTCGCTCGGAGCCGGCTGGACGCTCTGACCCCCCGCGAAGCCCAGGTCGCCCGTGAGGTCGCCCGCGGCGGCAGCAACAAGGACATCGCGGGCCGGCTCGGCATCAAGCCGCGGACCGTCGCCGCGCATCTCGAGCACACCTTTGCCAAGCTCGACATCGGCTCCCGAGCCGAGCTCACGCGACTCGTCACCGAAGACGAACTGACCACCCGCTGACACGCCGTCCACCGTAGGCGGGTCGCTCAGGCCGCGCATGGGTCGAATTGCCAATCGGGCCGGGACCTGACGCACACGCTCACGGTTGGTGAGGTGAGGCAACCCCACCGGGGTATTGGCAGGACGACCGATGTCCGAGTCCGCCTGCCGGCCTACACCGACGCCGCCATGACCCCGACTCGACCTCTCTCCTGCCTCGTTGCGCCCCTGCTCAGCTTTGCGCTGGCAGCCGGGGCTCGGCCCGCGGCTGCAGCGGACACCACCTGGGCGCAGACCCTCGATAACCCGGCCGTGGCTGCCCACGTTGCGGCCCACGGCGGGGACGTGTTGATCGTCACCGCGGGCCGAAGCTCCAACGCCCTGCGCGAGGTCGCCAAGGCGCTTCGCGACAAGCTCGACGAGGCCGGGACCGCGGGCGTCGTTTCGCTCACCGAGTCGAGCGAGAAGAACGCCGGCCTGGACGACGCCAGCCTCCTGTCCACCCTCGAGCGCGACGTCGACCGCGTCGCGATCGTCCGCGTTGACGACAACCGGGTCACCGTCTCGGTCTATGACCCCAGGGGAACCGCCATCGGAGGCTTCTCCGCCGCACGGGGCGACACCATCGAGGCACCTGCGCAGACATCCCACAGCGGCGACAGCCCCCTGGCCATCGTGGATGGTGGGATCCCCGAATCCGAAGACAGCGCGCTGGCCGAGTACGACCGCAAGCGGGTTGTGTTTGACGGTGCTGTCCAGGTCACGGCCACCGGAACCAACAGCGCGGTCATCTCCCGCAGCTTCGAACCCCACACCGGGGCCGGAGCTCCGCTGCCGGACGACGAGTTCTACAAGTACGTGGGCCGTGACGAGCTCGCGAAGGAGTACCGGCGCCGCAAAGCAGCCCGGCAGGCCCTGATCACCACGGGAACCCTTGCGGCCCTGACCGGGGTCGTCGTGATGATCGCGCTCCCGGTCTCGGCCGTGGCCGCGGACGACAACTGCGTATCCCTCGAAGACCCCTTGGAAGCCGACGCCTGTACATCGCGCGCAGACCGTCAGCAGAAGACGAAGGTCCGGCGTGGTCTCGGTCTCGGCGGGGGCCTCCTCGCCGGCGGCATCGTGATGGGTGTCATCGGGGGCAAGATCCGGCCGCACACCTCCTCTGCGAGCGAGGTTCAAGAGATGGGCGAGAGCTACAACAAGAACCTGCGCAAGCGCCTCGGCGTTCGAGAGGTCGCAGTCCGGGGTTCGGCGGACCCACGCGGCGGCGGTGGCGTCGTGCTCTCGGGGAGGTTCTAGTGCTGGCGACGCTTCTGCTCACAGCCGCGCTCGCAGCGTCCCCTGCGCCCTCGACCCCCACCCTCGACGCGATCGAGCGCGAGACCACGGATCTGTTCGATCGCGTCGCCCCCTGCGTCGTGCTCGTGGAGACTCGCGATGGATTTGGATCCGGATTCTTCGTGAGTCCCGTGGGGCACATCGTCACCAACCGACACGTGGTCGGCAGTTCGAACACGGTGAACGTGCAGCTCCACGACGGCCGGCGCCTGGTCGGCACCGTCATCAGCAAAGGCTCGCACGGGGTCGATGTCGCGCTCATCAAGGTCGCCGCCAAGCACACCCCCGCCCTCGCGTTTGCCTCGACCCGCACTTTGAGAATCGGCACCTGGGCTGCGAGTGTGGGTCATGGCCGGGGCGGCGTATGGACGCTGACCACAGGCCTGATCTCCAACGCCCACGGTGCGCGCGATGCAGGGGTGTTGCAGACTCAGATTCCCCTCAACCCCGGCTCCTCGGGCGGCCCGGTGTTCGACCGACACGGGCGTGTCGTCGGAATCGTCGTGTCCGGGATGCTCGACAGCGACGCGATCAACTTCGCCATCACGCCCGAGACCGCTCTGGGCAGCCTGGCCAAGCTCCGGCCGCTGACGAACTGCCTCACCATCGAGGCACCCACCGGGGCCAGTGTGTTCGTTCGAGGCGCCCGCGTCGGCACGGGACCGTTGGTCACCATCGTTGCGGAGCCCGGGCAATATCGGGTGGAAGTCGACGGCCGTGGTGGCCGGAAGCAGCGCACCGTCAGCTTCCCTGTGGTCCGCTCGGTGTCCTTTCGGTCCTGACAGCAGACGGGAAACCGCCGCGCTCCCCGCCGATGGCCACGCCCTATAGAGAGAACCGATACCCCTCCCGGTTCGATCCGCGTGGCAGCCAGGGCAACGCCGTTCAGACTCTGAGAGCACCATGGGTCGCTCCAACACCATCCCCGTCGGCGAGGTCCTTCAGCTCCAGGCCATCACGCGGGGCCGCTGGCGGGCCCTCCTGGGGCTTCCACGACTCGCCCCCAAGATCCAAGAAAAACTTCGGCCCCTTGCTCGCAGGGTCCGCCCGGTGGGCGCAGCGCTGAGGGCCTGGGTTCGGCACAGCGCGGCGACGGCTCGGACAGGCGCCTTCGGTCGCGCCACCAAGGAACTGGCCATGCTGTTGGCGGCGTATGATCAGCTGGGGCGGCTTGCCAACGAGGTGCATTCCCTCACCCTCGACGCGCTTCGCGACGACCCATCGGTGAGCGCTTCTGCCCACGTGGCCTCGATCCGCGACGTTCAGCGCGTCCAACTCGAGCAGCGAAACGCCCTGCTCGTCGACGGTCTGGGCCTGGTCGAATCGGTCGTACAGGGACTGCGCCTGCCCAAAGACCGCCTGGCCGACCTGAGGCAGGAGGGCGTCTTCGGCCTCGTGCGCGCACTGGAGCGGTTCGACCCCGAGTACGGCGTGAACTTCTCGTCCTACGCGCAGTGGTGGATTCGGAACGCGGCCGCGACCCCCGGCGATCGGATCCCGCTCGCGCCGACCGAGGACGACCGCGCCGCCGCGTCGTAGCCCGGAACCCGCGGAGGCGAACGTCACGAGCGCTGACACGCCCTCGACTACGAATCCTCGAGAGCATGGGGCACACTGCGCCACATGGCGACCTACGCGATCACAGGAACCAACCGCGGCATCGGACTCCAGCTGACTCGGCAAGCCAAGGCAGCCGGACACCGGGTCATCGCGCTGTGCAGAACCGCAAGCGATGCCCTCCGAGAGACCGGCGCGGAGATCCATGAAGGCATCGACGTCAGCGACGATGGTGTCATCGAGACCCTCGGCAAGGCCTTCGCCAACGAGTCCATCGACGTCTTGATCAACAACGCGGGCCTGCTGAGCCGACAGACGCTCTCGGACCTGGACCTCGACGGGATCCGCCGCCAGTTCGAGATCAACGCTCTCGGCCCCTTGCGGGTCACCAAGGGCCTGTTGGGCAGCCTCCGCCCCGGCGCGAAGGTGGCCATCGTCACGTCGCGGATGGGCTCCATCACCGACAACACATCCGGCGGATCCTACGGGTACCGAATGTCGAAGACCGCGGTGAACATGGCCGGCGTTTCCCTGGCGCACGACCTCAAGAACGACGGCGTAGCGGTCATGCTGGTGCACCCCGGATTCGTCCGCACGGAGATGACCGCCGGCAACGGCATGATCGACGCTGAGGAATCCGCCCGCGGGATTCTCGCCCGCATCGAGGGGCTCACGCTCGAGAAGACCGGCACGTTCTGGCACCAAAACGGCGAAGCGCTCCCCTGGTAAGCACGCCAATCCTCGGCCGAGGACCGGGCCCACGGCCGCTCTCGCAGGCCTTTCGTCCGCCGGGCAAACGGGGCACACATGTCGTCCCAGACGGTCTAGGGACCAGAAACCGAGGCCAACACGGGTGCGCTGCCCTCGACGCGTGAGCCAACCGAATGATCGCTCGACGCGTCCGGGCTATCATGACGACGCGAGGACGCTCGCCGATGATCGCCACTTCCCCCAGTACATCGCTCCGCCCGGGCAGTCTGCTCGCAGGACGATTTGAGCTCGGGGAGAAACTTGGCGAGGGCGGGATGGGGGTGGTCTACGCCGCCTACGATAGCAAGCGATCGGCCGAGCTCGCGCTCAAGACCCTGAAGATTCGCGATGCGGAGTTTCTCTACCTGATCAAGC
>CAYGTG010000395.1:0-7320 GCA_964352485.1 uncultured Nannocystaceae bacterium
GACTGGGGCGGTCACCTCCGAAAAAGTAACGGAGGCGCGCAAAGGTTCCCTCAGGCTGATTGGAAACCAGCCGAAGAGTGTAAAAGCAGAAGGGAGCTTGACTGCAAGTCATACAAGACGAGCAGGTACGAAAGTAGGCTTTAGTGATCCGGTGGTTCTGAGTGGAAGGGCCATCGCTCAACGGATAAAAGGTACTCCGGGGATAACAGGCTAATCTCGCCCAAGAGTTCACATCGACGGCGAGGTTTGGCACCTCGATGTCGGCTCATCGCATCCTGGGGCTGTAGTCGGTCCCAAGGGTTTGGCTGTTCGCCAATTAAAGCGGTACGCGAGCTGGGTTCAGAACGTCGTGAGACAGTTCGGTCCCTATCTTCCGTGGGCGTAGGAACCTTGAGGAGAGCTGCCCCTAGTACGAGAGGACCGGGGTGGACGGACCCCTGATGTTTCGGTTGTAACGCCAGTTGCATTGCCGAGTAGTTAAGTCCGGAACGGATAACCGCTGAAAGCATCTAAGCGGGAAGCCAACTCCAAGATGAGGGTTCCCATGAGGACCGTTGTAGACCACAACGTTGATAGGGTGGATGTGGAAGGGCGGCAACGTCCGGAGCTAACCACTACTAATCGTCCGATCGGCTTGGCCTGACACAGAGAGCGCATCTGAATGATGTGTCTTCAACGTGGGTCGTATCCAAGGTTTCGAGGAGAAACGTGTGTGCCGGCCCTTCTTATAAAGGGTGCGGTACATCGTTCGACATTGCATTGAGGCCCCCCGTCATGCGGGAGGGACAGCATAGGAGGAGCATCATTTTGCTCCGCATCCTCATCAGGTTTTCTGGCGGCTATTGCGGAGGGGTCACACCCGATCCCATCCCGAACTCGGAAGTTAAGCCCTCCTGCGCCGATGGTACTGCAGGGGAGACCCTGTGGGAGAGTAGGTCGTTGCCAGATCTATGGGCCGGAAGTCCTTTGCGGGACTTCCGGCCCTTTTTTTTGAGGCGAATCCCGGTTGGGGTTCGCCGTTTCCCATTGGTTCTCCAGCCACGCAGCGAAGGTGAGCAGCGAGCACTTGAGTCACCGGAGTCTCGAGAGCTCGCGCCAGGCCAAGCAGGGCGTGCCGCGCGCCAACAAAAAACGCGACTCCCACAGTTGGGAGCCGCGCTACCCAGAACCGGGAGGCCACGGACGCCGGGTCGCCCACGGGGGCGAAGGGAGTGGCGGGGAGGAAGCCCTCGCCGAAGAAACTCGCACGACCAAGGACGGGCGCTGTGTTCCCGGGTTGCGGAATCGGCCCTGGGAAGAACGGTACGAGCGGGTGTGGGGCCACAACGGGGGTCCCATGGCATGCTCAGTGCAGAAGCGACATGTCGATTTCTCGTAGGGAACTCATGCGGCGCGCGAGCGCTCTTTCTTTGAGCGCGGCCTCGGCCTCACTCACCGGCTGTGGCGATGACGGCGGCGGCGCGGGTTCGGAAGGTGGAACAACCGGCGGAACGACCGGCGGGGCAACGGGCGGACTCGAGTCATCATCGGGTGACATCCCGTCGACCACTGCGGCAGACTCTTCCTCGGGCGGAGGCGACGATGGCCTGCCTCGATACGAGTTCGACGGGGACCCCGGTCCCGAGGACCTCTTCTCCCACGGAGTCGCCTCGGGTGATCCCCTCCTCGACGCGGTGATTCTCTGGACCCGGCTCACGCCCGATACAGACGGTGTGGTCGAGGCCTTCTTCGAGGTTGCGCTCGACCCCGACTTCGAGATGCGGGTCGCGGCGGACTACATCGATTCGGTGCCGGACCGGGATCAGACGATCAAGCTGGACGTCGAGGGCCTCAGCCCGGGAACAACCTACTACTATCGTTTCTTCTCGCTCGGCCGAGAATCCGTGATCGGACGGACGCGAACGGCTCCCGAAGGCGCGGTGGATCGGCTGCGGGTCGCGGTCTGCTCGTGCGCAAGTCTTGCCCATGGCTACTTTCACGTCTATCGCCGCGTCGCGGAGCGAGCAGACCTCGACGCCGTGATTCATCTTGGCGACTACATCTACGAATACGGCACCGGCGAGTATGGTGAACTTCGGGAGTACGAGCCGCCCACTGAGATCGTCTCGCTGCAGGACTACCGCACCCGCTACGCTCAGTACCGGCGCGACGCAGATCTCCAGGAGATGCACCGACAGCATCCGATGATTGCGGTCTGGGATGACCACGAGTCCGCGGACAACGCCTACCGGGATGGCGCCGGGAACCACCAGCCCATGACCGAAGGAGATTGGGAGGACCGCAAGGCGACAGCGTACCAATCGTACGCGGAGTGGATGCCGTTTCGCGAGGGGGCGCAGGCGGTGATCTACCGGGCGCTTCCGTATGGCGACCTGATGCATCTCATCATGCTCGACACCCGGATCGTCGGGAGGGACGAGCAGCCCGACGACCTCACGGATCCAGAGTTGCTCGACGATCCCGATCGGCAACTGTTGGGCATGGAACAGGAGGCGTGGATGGTCGATCAGGTCAGCAACAGCACCGCGCAGTGGAAGCTGATCGGTCAGCAGGTCGTGATGGCCGAAGTGATCTTGGGGGAGGGTCCATTCAACGCCGATCAATGGGACGGCTACCGGGCGGCGCGGGGCCGTTTCTACGACCTCGCCCAAGCTACCGGCAACGTGGTGGTGTTGACCGGAGACATCCATTCCTCCTGGGCGTTCGACCTGGCGGTTGACCCCGCGGGGGCGTACGACCCCGCCGACGGCTCGGGCTCCGTCGGTGTGGAGTTTGTCGTTCCGGCGGTCTCCTCACCGGGCTTCCCGCTCAACGCTGCTCCGGCGCTGCTGGCTACGAACCCACATCTACGCTGGATCGACATTCGTGAGCGCGGCTACCTGGTCCTCGATATCGACGCGCAGCGCGTTCAGGGATCGTGGTGGTTCGTCGAGGACGTGGAATCCGTCGACGGTGGCACCGAGAGCTTGGCCGCGGTCTGGGCGGTTCGAGACGGGACTGACCACCTCGAGGAGGAGCAGGATGCGGCCGAACCCCCGGCCGACCCACCTGCTCCCGCGCCGTAGTCCGCACCCAGCACGAAGGCGCCCTTGTCCTGGCCGGGGCGTTGGGGCTCAGCCCGGAGCGGGAAGCTCTTCGGGCGGCACCAAGATGAACACATCTCGGTCGTCGAGTTCCCCGCAGTCGTCGGCCAGCACCTGAACGTTCGCGGTGAAGAGCCGAGGGTCCGGGCCTTGCTCGACGAAGTCGTTGAAGGCCGTCACGGTGAAGATCACGTCGGTGTCCGGGATGACGTTCTCAAAGGTGGTGGGCGTCAGGGTTGGGTCCGGCACTCCCGGAAGAGGAACGACGCCATGGTCGAAGGGGGTGACCGCTTGGATGAAGTCAGCGGTCGTCGTACCCATTGGAAGCGCAACCCCGTCGACGTCCGCCGCGACTCCGCTGACCGCCGATGTGACATCGAAACGACCGTACGCCGCGAGCAGCGAGACCGCGCTGGAGAACGACGTATCCACCCCGGTTCCGTTGCTGGCCGCGGTATAGGTCATCGGACACAGGCCGCCGGCGTCCGGCGCTCGGCCGACGCCGTTTTGGCCGGTGCAGCACTGCCCGACCGCGCAGCCCGGTGGCCGCCCGGCGATGTCCCACGCCTCGGGAGGAATGACCGCTCCCGTCGCGTTGTTGAACTGCACGCCATCTTCATAGGCGTTGCACGTTCCGCCACTTTGGTTGACCGCGATCTGGATGACGCGTCCGCAGATCGCGTTCATCGCATCCATGGCCTCGGTCTGGTTGTGGGCGACGGCAGCAACCGCGCCGGCGTACTGCTCCGGTCCTCCGAAGTTGCACGTGGCGCTTCCGTTGGGATCGTGGCTGAGGGCATCGGTGATCGACACCACGACGGGCAGCGACCCTTCGCGGAACCCCGCGCCTCCAATCCCGGAGTTGTTGGCAGCGACGCTGGTCGGGGCGGGACCCACGAGACCTTCACCAGTGGCGATCTGGTACAGAGCTTCGATGTTGGACTCTGGACCGTCGGCCCCGCCGGCGGCTGTGTACGTGGCGACCGCAGCTTGCACGTTCGCGACGTTGTTGGTGATCTCCTGCAGGAGAACGAACGGCTGATCCGTTCCGGCCGAGCCGTACGGAGTCACTGGGAAGTCGTCGAAGGTACCGGCCCCGAACTGGGTGTTGGGAACCTCCATCTGAATTGCGGGGATGATCGTGGTGCCCAGCGCGTTTCGGAGGTTGGTGATCGCTCCGTTCATCGACCCGGTGGTGTCCATGTTGATGAACACGTCCATCGACTTCACGTCGGTGCTGAAGGTCAGGGGCTTGTCCTGCGGGCCGGCAGCGTCCTCGAACGGCAACACGAAGAAGAAGTCGTTGGTCAGGTCATACGCAGCGATGGTGACCTGGGCTTGACCGGTCTCCCCGCCAACGTCTGCGGTGAGAATTGCAGACTCGAAGAAGTTGTCGGCAAAGCCGGGTATTTCCAGGGTCGAGCCGTTCATCGCGCCCACCGCAGCGTTCGAAACATCCCAGGTGGCGTCGCCGGTCACGTCGATGGAGCTGCCGTCGCTGTAGTTGGCGGTGACGATGAAGTCGACCGAGCTCGCGCTGTTGAGGTCGAGTTCCAGGATCGTCTCCGGCGGACTCACGTCCAGGAAGAGCAGCGTGGGCTCGGTGTCGGTATCGCTCGCGTTGGTGTCGTCGGTCGTCGCGGTGTCGCTATCGCCGGTGTCCGTCGACCCTCCCGTGGTCGTATTGGTGTCGCTGGCGTCAGTGTCCGAACCGATCGAGTCGCTGTCGATCGTGTCCGAGGAGGCGTCGGTTCCGCCGCCGGTCCCTCCTTCGGTGGCCGTGGCGCCGCCGATCGTGTCGATGCCTCCGGAGCCTCCATCTCCACCGGGCGACGAGCTGCCGCCACAACCCGCAAGCAAAATCACGCCCAGAAGCGCTCCCAAATAGCCAATCTGATGTTTATAAGCTCCGCGATCCATGTTGTCCCCAGCACATCATAGTCGCCCAATGATGCGGCGCATAGCCCGAAACTGCGCACGAACCGAGCCGCTCACGGTTCAGGTGCGTCGGGTCCGTACATGTCAGGACTTCGTGCGCGGTGTTTCGGGCCAGGGTGACGTCGCCCCCAGCCCCCAACGCTAGGGTCCCGAGACCGCTGCGGTTTTCCGCATTACGTTGTTTCAGCTTGTTAGACTCCACACCAGGAAAGCAGTGCGCGTCGTCAACGATCGCAGACGACTCCCCCGCGTCGCGTGGAACGGCCACGCAGTCATCCAGACCCGGCGGGGCGAAGTCCGGGGAGTTGGGCTCGATTTGAGCGCCGACGGGATGGCCGTGCTCGCTGCGTCACCGGGCAAGGCCAAGGAGCGGGTCCGGGTTCACATGCAGCTGGGTGAGTTCCCGCTGCTGACGGACGCCCGGGTGGTGCGAATGACAAAGCGCCGCGATGGGTACCGTTGGGCGCTTCGCTTCGATCGCTTGGATGAACGCATGCGAGCGAACCTGGAGGCCTATGTCCGAGCGCACCTCGCGAGCGGTGCACGTGTTCGGCAAGCCCAGCTCTACGCGCAGCGCCTCAAGGGCGGCACGCTTCCGGCACCTCCCAGCGCAACACCGCCTCCGTCGAATTTCATCCCGACGCCGGCGGGCGTACCCACGCCAGCCCCGGTCGATCCTCGAATCCGCGCTGGCATCACGCTCCCTCCGATTGAGCCCAAGGACCTGGACGTCCCCGTGAGTCCCGAGCCCACCGAGGTCTCTCTCGACGGGTTGTCTGAGGTGCTGCCCCAGCGTCCGCTCGAGATCGAGTTGCCGTCGGAGGCTCCAGGGCCCGACCAGCCGGTGCTCGACATCGCCGATGCGCCGCCGAGCAAGCAAGAGGTGTACGTACCGTACCAATCGAGCTCGGCGACGGAGGAAGCCGCACTGCTCGGCGAGGGGCCCTTGACGCCGGCTCCCGACAATCATCCGACTGCGTTCGTGGCCACCCCTTCGCCCGTCCGCGATGTGGATCCCAACCCCGCCGAGGTCCTCGCGCCTGGGGTGATCGAAATCTCCGACGATGAGGAGCTGTCTCTCGAGGACATCTTGGCCGAAGTCGAAGCCGGCGGGACGTTCGTCCCTGGTGCTGGGTCGCAGGCCCCCGTCTCAGATCTGCAGATGCCGCCCAGGCCCGACCCCGCGAAGGTTCCCACGCAGGGGTTGGGCGATGTTCCGGTGCTCGATGACGATTTGGGGGACGAGGAAGAGACCCTCGCGAGGGACTCTGCTCCTGCGGCCCCCACGGTGGTGAAGGAGGGCGGCGCATCGCTGCTCGGAGCACCCGTGGACGACGCGCTGGCGCTGGAGGATGCACCGCTTGCGCTGTCAGAAGCGCCGCTGGAGGAGTCGCCGACTCTGGACGGAGGGCTCTTGGAGGACGCCGCGGTGCTGGTCGGTGCACCTGTGGGTGAAGCGCCGACGCTGGATGCCGCGCCGCTGGGTGAAGCGCCGACGCTGGATGGCGCGCCGCTGGATGGCGCGCCGCTGGATGAAGCGCCGCTGGGTGAAGCGCCGTTCGGGGCTGGACCGACTCCTGATGAAGCGCCGGCGCTCGCAGGCGCGCCGTTCTCCGACGTTCCCCCCCCATCGGCTCTCAGCACGCTGTTCCCAGGCGCCGTCGAACCAGTGTCGGAACACTCGCCGCACGAGTTCGGCGGGGCGCCTTTCAACTCGACGCCGGACATTGGGGAAGACTCGGCCGAAATCTCATTGGCCGACCTTGCCCCCGCGATGCAGCGCGCAGCCGTTCACGCGACGGAGATTGCCACCGAGGCTGCGTCACAGAACCCCTACGCCACGCCGCCACCGTCGAGTCCGCAGCCGTACATC
Organism: uncultured Nannocystaceae bacterium; assembly: GCA_964352485.1. Lineage (GTDB taxonomy): Bacteria > Myxococcota_A > Polyangia > Nannocystales > Nannocystaceae > CAJXVA01. The sequence continues at coordinate 6,895 of CAYGTG010000395.1, forward strand.
CCGGTGAGTTCGAGCAACACGCCCATGGCGCCCCTCGTCCGGCCTGAGGCGGACGAGCCGCTTCCCTCGAGCGTTCCCACTCCGGGCATGGTCGCGATGAGCCCCTTGGTGGGGCCCGCAGACGCCGTTGAAGACGACGAAGAAGACTTCCCAGAACCTCCGGCCTTGCTGGATTCGGTCGACAGTGCGGAGCCTGCGGCGCCCTTGTCCTCGCGCCCGCTGTACGCCGACGATGCGGAGCCGTTCGACCCGTACGCCCCGAACACGGCTCCGGCAGCAGGTGCCGCTCCGTCGCGGATGGGTTCTGCGCCCAGAGCCCTGGGTGAGCTGCCCCCGGTCGTCGAAGGCCTCTACACGCCGACCTCCAACCCCGAGATTGACGAGGGGTCCGGGGCCTACAACAGCGCATCGTTCGAACCGTTCCTC
>CAYGTG010000396.1:0-7309 GCA_964352485.1 uncultured Nannocystaceae bacterium
CCCCGTCCCCCTGCCGCACCCATGACAGTGCGAGCTCGGTCTCGTCGCCACAGCCTCCCGGGATGGGAAGCGGCTCGCAGTAGGACCACGGCTCGCCCGCGTCGATGCAGACGCCCAGCTCGCAGTCTTCGTCCTCCTCACACTCGGGGTCTCCGTAGGTATCGCTCCCGTAGCTGCTTCCGTAGTAGGTGTCGTAGTACGTGTCGCTCCCGTAGTAGCTGCTCCCGTAGGTCTCGGTGGGCGGAGGATCGGTGTCTGGAGTCACCGTCGTCCCGACCTCGGTGTCGGTCCCATCGGCCCCTCCCGAGGTGCCAGAGTCCGTGTCGCCCGTGGCAACGGTCGGGTCGCATCCGGCCGCAGCGACCACAACGCCTGCGGTTCCCAAGTTCCAAAGCCACGTCTTCAAAGCCATCGACGTGGCGAAGTGCAGGCGCTGTGCCACATTCCTGCGCGAGCGATGTTCGGCGCATCGACAGACGCGCCATGACACCGATGTCGTAGCGCCGCTCAGGGTTGGATCGTCTGCGCCCGAGGCAGGCGTCCACTTGGCTTGGGTGGCCCCGCACTCTCGGGCACGCTGTTGGCGTGCGTCGGCTCCTGCGACAGCGAAGTCGGGGCCTCGACGTACTCGCCCAGCACCCGGTGCGTCGCTTCCTCGATCATCGGCGAGACCGTCTCGCGCGACCCCTCGATCAGCTCGACGGCCTCGGGTGTCTGACCGATCCGGTCCATGTGTTCGGCGAACGTCCGTTCACCCAGCGGCACGTTGAACGAGCACCACACGGCCCCCAGAAGGAGAGCAATCGCGAGAACGCTCCGAATGAAGCTCGACACCATCTCCCATTGTGCTGGCCTGGGCCTGCAGCTCCAACTTTCCGACCAACGGGGACCGCGCCGTCGCTCAGGCGCCGATTCGCCGGCCCGGCGCGCTCAACTGAACTCCATCACGCCATCGTCAATCTTGCCCACGCGCAACGTCATCAGGTCAAAAAAGTAGTTCTGCTTGAGCTTCCATGGGGCTTTGGAGCCCGCCTTCGGAAGCTCTGCAGCCGCCCGCTGAATGTAGCCTGCCTGCAGATCCATGAACGGCTCTTCCTTGACGGAGTCGTCATTCTGCCGAGGAACGCAGGCGGTGTGTCCGTGTTCATCCATGTGGTTGAGCAGCCGGCAGACGTACACACTGGTCAAATCGGCCTTGAGGGTCCAAGACGCGTTCGTGTAGCCGAAACACATGGCCAAGTTCGGCACGTCGCTGAACATCATCGCCTTGTAGCTCATGTGGTCGGCGGCGCTGAGCGGTTCTCCATCGACAAACAACTCAACCCCGCCGAGCACCTTGATGCGCAGTCCGGTCGCCGACACGACGAGATCCGCCGGGAGGGTCTCGCCGCCCTCAAGACGGATGCCTTCGGGGACAAAGCGGTCGATGTGGCCGGTCACGACCGATGCCTTGCCGCTGCGCAGGGACTCGAACAGGTCGGCGTCGGGTACCAGACACAGACGTTGATCCCACGGCCCGTAGGGCGGGTTGAAGTGCGTGTCCACGTCGTAGTCCTCCCCGAGCTCCTTCTTGACCCCGCGCAGGAGCAGCTTCTTCATGGTCCCCGGAGCGCGCTGGCAGAGGTTGAAGAAGACCTTGCCCACCGCCACATTCTTCCAGCGCGTCAGCCCATAGGCCAGCTTCGAGGGCAGGCGTTCTTGCAGCGCGTTGGCGATGCGATCCTCGGCCGGTCGCGTCACGACATAGGTCGGGGTGCGCTGCAGCATCGTCACGTGTTTCGCCGTCTGCGCCATCGCTGGGACCAGGGTCACAGCCGTGGCGCCGCTGCCGATCACGACCACGTTCTTGCCGGCGTAGTCAGTGTCCTCGGTCCATTTCTGGGGGTGGATGAGTTCCCCGTCGAAGTCGCCTGCCCCTTCGAAATCAGGCATGTAGCCCTGATCGTAGTCGTAGTAGCCGCTGCACATGAAGAGGAAGCCACAGGACACCTCCTCCTCGGTGTCTGTGTCCGTGCGGGACACCGTCACTGTCCACCGTGCGTCCTTCGAAGACCAGTGCGCGCGGACGGCCTTGCTGTTGAACTGGATGTGGCGGTCGATGCCGTAGACCTCGGCAGTTTCCTTCACGTACTCGAGGATCGCCGGACCGTCTGCAATCGCCTTGGCCTCCGTCCACGGCCGGAATGAGTAGCCCAGCGTGTGCATGTCCGAGTCCGAGCGAATGCCAGGGTAGCGAAAGAGATCCCAGGTTCCGCCCAACCGCGGACGCCCTTCGAGGATCGCGTAGCTCTTCCCCGGACACATCTTCTGGATGTGGTAGCCGGCGCCAATGCCCGACAGCCCAGCGCCAACGATGAGGACGTCGTAGTGCTCCACTGCCCGGAGCGTACCGCGGACGCCGCGAACCCGAATCCGCGAGATTTGCGACCGGCCCAGGCCTCCATGAACCGGTTCTCCGGCGCCAGCCCCGTCGATCGACTCGACCTCGGCGGGAATAGAGCGCTGGGGTGGATGTAGGGTGAACTTGCGTGGGACAGCGATACGACACCGTCATGGAGCTGCACGCTCGGGTGCGCAGAGAACTCGAGCGAATCACCGAAGACCCAACCAGCGCGGAGCCTTCCGCGCTCGCGAGCCGGCTGGAGGCGCTGATGGACGACGAGTTCGGCGCCCTGCAGCTCCATGCGCCCACGATGAGGACGGCAGACCTCGCCAGCCTGCTGGGCTCCCGCGACCGCGTCCTGGTGTACGCCCGCCTCTTGCAGATGCGCGCGGTGAGCACGGCGGCCAGCGGCCACGCCGAGCCCGCGTCACGCCTCGCCAAGCAGGCCCTCGAGCTCTACGTGGAGGACGCCGTCGCCCGAGGTCACCTCGAACTCGAGCCCAACGAGGTTGAACATCTGCAGCGGCTCATGCTCTCTCTGCCACTGTCCGCTCCCTACGATGCCTCGCTCCGCGCCCTGATACCGCAGCGATACGGTTGAGGGCGCATGCAATACACCCGAGCGCGCGGGTCAGCCGAGTGTGCCGGCGACCTTGGTCGCCTCTTGGATCGTTCGCGCAAGGACCGATCGGATGCGGCCGTCTTCCATCATCAGCAGCCCCGCGATCGTGCAGCCGGCCGGCGTCGTGACTTGGTCCTTGAGCGCTGCCGGATGCGCTCCGGTCTCCAGCACCATCGCCGCGGCGCCTTCGAACACCTTCGCGGCGATCTCCAGCGCAACGTCGCGGGGCAGCCCCATCATCACGCCGCCGTCGGCCATCGCCTCGAGCATCACGTAGGCGAACGCCGGACCACTGCCGTTGAGGCCGGTGATCGCATCCATGTGCTGGTCTTCCACCTGCACGACGCGACCGACGGGCAGAAAGACGCGTCGCACAGCCTCTGCGTGCTCGTCGGTGGCACCGGGGCCCAGCGCCAGGGCCGTCATCCCGCAGCGGACCAGGCATGGAGTGTTGGGCATCGCCCGTACCACGATGGTGTCGGGCAACCACCGCGCCAGGGTCTCGAGTCGGACCCCGGCCGCGATGCTGACAAGCACCTTCCCCTTGAGCGCCGCTCGCATCGCGTCGTCGTCGAGGATCTTCGCCAGCGTCTGAGGCTTGAACGCCGCGAGCACAAGGTCTGCGGACGCGGCGGCCTCGACGTTGTCCTGCGTGGTGCGAATCCCGTACTTGTTCGCGACCTTGGTCCCCACCTCTTTGCGCCGAACCGAAGCCACCACGCTGTCAGGCTCGAAGTCTCCCGACCCCAGCAGCCCCGCCAGGATCGCCTCGCCCATCGTTCCGCACCCGAGGATCGCCAAGGACTGCATCGGCGAATGGTACATCGACTCAAAAGCGGCCGGAGATCGCAATCGTGGCCGGGCGTCGGCAGCGTTGACGCGACGCCGCCTCGCCGACATGGGGAGGTCGACCACCGTGTCTTCTTGGCTCCGGATCAGCCCGAACACACGCACCACGGATACGGTCGCCAGCGCCGTACCCGCTGCGATCGAGAGGCTGCCCACAACCAGACGGGTCCTGCGAGCCTTTTGGGCTGCGTCGGCCCACGCACGATCGACGGCCAGCACCGACGCGGCTCTGGTCCGCCATGACGTCTAGACACTTCCTCCGCGGCCCAGGGTTACTGCCGCCCACGCCCAGCCGCCTTTTCACTCAGGAAGCATCCCCCGCAGCTCATCCGCCACAGCGAGGAGCGCTTCCAGCGTCTCCTCGATCTCCGTCTCCTCGAACGCGTCTGCGTTGGCGCGGAGCTGATCGGCCATCGCATCAAGCCCCGCAACGCGATGGCGGAATCGTCGAAGCACCTTGGCAGGCGGAATCGCGGGAGGCTCCGAAGTGAGACCTCCAATACCCCGCACCACGCGTCCGAGTTCGTCGTGAGTCATGAGCGCCAGGGTCTTGCGAACGCTGGTTCCGGGAATGCGGAAGCTCTGGTGTCTGCGAAAGCGTGCCCGCTGGGCCGGACGGAGCGCGGACAGGTGCTGAAGCTTGCCCAGGCCCAGGTGCACGAAGAACTCGAAGTCGTCCGGATACTCGCCCGCCCACTGCGCGATCGAGATGTATCGCTGCGCCGTCCGGGGGCTGTAGGGGAGGTGTTCGCTCAGCCAGGGCAGCCAGTGTCCGAAGCCCAGGTGTTGTTGCAGCGCGAGCAAGCGCTGGCCAATCGCGACAACGTCTCGAACAACCCGCGTCTTCGTTTCACGGTCGAGCACGAGGATCTCCCGAGTCAGGCGGCCCTCGACCGACTCGCGCGCGACGAGGTCACCGCTCGCGGTACGCGTGGACGTGCGAGAGCCTCTCCTTGCCAACTTCTTCCCTGCGCGTGCCATCGCCGATAAGGATGCGCCAGGACTGGCGATTTTCAAATACGACAGCGCTGTCGCATTTGCGAGACGCCGGATTCTGGCAAGCAAGGCGCTGCAGTGACAGCTCGCAGCTTGGCCCAGCAGGTCGACCCGCTCCGCGGTGCTCCGCCTTCGCACTGCTGCTCGATCGGCGATCGGCCCCTCGTGCGGCTTCGCTGTCCTCACGGCTGCACTCTGGCTTCCGAACCGAGCGTCGCTGCGACTCAAGGAGTGGCTTTCCTTGCCAAGCCCTCCCGATGTCGTGGGCACCCTCGTGCTGTGTGCTGCCGTGGGTGGGCTGGGTTTCGCGATGCACGACACCGCGCTTGCGGTGCTCCTGTATGGGCTCTCTCCGATCGCCGCGATTGAAGATCCGTCGTGGGCCGGAGCGGTCGGTGGCTTGGCCGCGCTGCTGTTCGCAGAGCTGTTTTTCCGAGGGGTGGTCTTCGACGGGCTTGCACCGCTTGCCGGCCGCACCAACGCTGCGATCGGCGTCGCGATCATCAGCGCCGTGCTCTACATCCACCCATTCATGATGCTGCTCGCAGCGGTTGCGTCTGCGATCCGCCTTCGAACCGACAGCATCTGGCCAGGCTACGTCCTCGGCGTTTCCGGACTGGCGGGCTTGGCACTCGGCCTCGCCTGAGCCCCCATCCAGCCAGCGCTTCGATGGCGCGTGCGAGACCAACGACGGGTGGGCTGTATGTCAGCGAACGGTCGATGTCTTGGATACCCCCGACGGCGTGCTCGCCTCTGCCGCAACCATGAGGCGGCGAGGGAGCCGAGTCGGGGAGCGAGCGCCTCAATGAAGGCGAGTCCACTCGTCTCGAAGTGCGCAGGTCACCTCACCGCCCCATTGGCAAGCCTTGTCCACGATGTCCTGGGCAAGGATAGGATCCGAGTCCTTCAGCGCGACCGCAAGTGCGTGGCACGCCTGATCGTTCTTTGTTTCGCAGTGGCGGACAAGGAACTTCCGATAATGCTCGCAGTAAAATCCCGCGCCGGCGCAAGCGAACGCCAGCGATTCGCGGGCGCGGTCGACGTCCGGGGGACCCGATCGTTCGTCCGCCAGCATCCTGGAGGCGTCATAGCAGGCACGAGGGGGCCTTCTGCCGCGCTCACAGGCAAAGACCGCGTACTGTCGCGCCTGATCAAGGTTGTTGTCTCGAGCCGACAAGCTGGCGACAACAGAACACGCGGGCGAGTTGTTGTCCTCGCACGCACGTATCGCCGCAGGCAGCAGCAGCTCGTCATCGGAATACACGCACCCACGTTGGTCGAAGATCTGCCGACATTTCAGTCCCTGCTCAGCGCACATGGTGAGCAAGAGTTCTCGATCCGACTCGGCCGAGCAGTCGAACGAAGCGCCCTTGTCCTGAAGGAACTCGCAGGCTCCGCGACTCCCGTGCCGGCAGCCGACAGCCGCCCACTCGACCGAGGGCTGCAAGCAACACGACCGTTCGACACCTGCGGCGCGGCGATCGCGGGATGCTCTTTGGTATGCCTGTGCGACGTTGAGACACTCGCGACCGTCGCCCCGCTCACATGCCGCAGCAGATTCAGCGACGCCTAGATCATCGAGTGGCGCCGACTCTCTCCAGGATGTGGCCGCACACGCAAGTCCCGGCAAGCAGAGCCATAGCGCGCGACGTATCCAGCGCCTACGCAGACTTCGAGAAAACGCTTGGGGTCGAGCGAACTGAGTCACTTCCGAGGTTCCTCCCGGCGCTTGGCCTGGGTCCAATGCTGGAGGTGTTAGTCATAACGTCGAGCCAAGTCCAGGGTTTTTCGACCGTTGGACCGGAGTGGACCGGACGCCGGGTCTCCGCTTGCACGAAACGAAGCCCGCGACTACGAGCGGGTTCGGGCAACCCCGAGACGATCGAGCTCACCAGCGCGAGGACTGGCCAGCCGATGATCTTCCAGGTCCCTCGCCCCCCGCCGTCCGCTGAACGGGAGCCCCAATCGGAGACCTCCCGTCCGGACGTTTGCCCCGTCCGCCATAAGGTTCCTCGAAGTCCGCTACGCTCCGCACATGCGCTCGGTCGTGCTCCTCCTCTCCGTCACCGCATTCACACCGTGCACTCCGGGTACCCACGCGCAGCCGGAACAGACCAAGGAGCAGCCGGCCGCCGCCGCAAAGCCATCGCGCTCCGCGCTCGCGGATGCCCGCACGTCGGTCACCGTCCACATGCCCGATCACCTCGAGCGCGCGGTGGGCATCCGAGACGCGGTGATGTTCGGCCGACTGCCGGGCGCGAAGGTCCCGGCGAATTACCTCTCGGAGCACTGGCCCGATCAGGTGCTCGAGAGCTGGATCCCCTTCGTGAACAGCCTGCGTCACGCGGCCGCCGAGGTACACGGCGCCCAGGACATCGAGACCGCCGGCCGCGCGACGGGATCGCTCGCCCTGGCGTGTGGACAGTGTCATCAGGCGATGGACCGGGGGCCCGACTTCG
>CAYGTG010000397.1:0-7309 GCA_964352485.1 uncultured Nannocystaceae bacterium
TCCTTCGGCTGCGAAACAAGCCGCGCGGCCGCGGTCACCGGCCCGCCGCCGCGCGGCTTGTTTCGCAGCCGAAGGATCCGGGCTCCGCCCCGCTGAAAGGTGCGGGCAATCTCGGCGCCGGTTCGCGCCAGGGAAACAGCCAAGCGGCGCTCTTCGTCGAGGGAGACCAAAGACGAGCCTACGGTAGCGCTCCGGACCCTCGATGGCGACCCGATAGCGTGCAGCCGGGGCACCCAGATGTGCCCGGAGGTTGAGTCAACCGGTCGGCGGCTCCTACACTGTCCGGCATGGGGACGGGTGGACGATGGGTTGGCGTGCTTTGTGGACTTGCGCTGGGCGCAGGATGCTCGAGCACGCCCCCAGATGAGACGGGTTCTTCGGAGTCGCTCAGCGACACGTTGCAGGATACCGATGGCACCAGCGGATCGACGGGCGGCGGCTCCGCGGAGGTGTCTTCGGGGTCTTCGCCGACCGAGGTCACCTCGGGCCCCAGCTGCGCGGACGATGAAATCGCTTGCGAGGCGAGCTGTTGCCCAAACACCCAGGTCTGTTTCGAGGGCGCATGCGCAGACGACTGCGGCGGGGTGGCCGCGTGCGGTGCTGCGCAGGCGTGCTGCGCCGACGGCGACGCGTGTTACCTGGGCCAGTGCGTGACACCAGCGGGTGCTTGCCAAGACAGCGGATGCGCGACGCGGGTCGAAAGCAGCGACTGCGATGACGGATTCGTGTGCGCGGGCGACTTGGGCCTGTGCGTGCCGTCGATGGCCAACCCCGCGTGCGAGTACGTCCCGCCACCGGCCGAGTTCTCCCCGATTCCGCGATTCACCTGGGGGACCCGCGCCGTGGTGCCCTGCGTGGACGGAAGCGAGTGTCAGACGGCCGAGAGCTGCGTGGCCGACGTCTGCACGCCCTCTTGGACGCACCTCGATCCCGATGTCGCGCCGGCGAACTACCAGGTGTCCTCCATCCCGGTCGTCGCCGACCTCGACGCCGACTGCACGCCCGAGATCATCTTCAACACCTACATCGATGGAACCATCAGCACTCTCGGCGTCATCCGAGCGATTCGCGGCGACACCGGGTTGCCGGTGTGGTCGGTGACCGACCCCGTCTACCAGACCAACTCGACCGCCAACCCCTCGGTCGGCGACATCGACAGCGACGGTCTGCCCGAGGTCGTCGTGCAGGGGGTCGGCTCCACGCTCGTGGCCATCGAAAGCGACGGCACGCCGATGTGGGTCTCGGACACGTTCGCAGGCAGCCAGAACAGCGGCTCGGTCGCCATCGCCAACATGGACAACGATGGCGATCCCGAACTCGTGTTCGGAGCCGCGGTCGTCGACAGCAGCGGCGCGCTGGTCTGGGAGGGCACCGCAGGCATCGGTCGGGACGGGCAGGGGCCCATCTCGTGCGTGGCGGACCTGGACGGCGATGGTCGTCCCGAGCTGCTCGGGGGCAACACCGCCTATTCGACCACCGGCACCGTCGCCGGCGGCGATTTCGCGGGCTCGATCTTGTGGGAATCCTCGGTCCCCGATGGGCGCTGCGGCGTGGCGGACTTCGATGGTGATGGCCTGCCCGAGGTCATCCTCGTGCGCGGCGGCCAGGTTCACGCGCTCAACGGCCAGACCGGGGTCGAGATCGCGTCGTTCGCCATTCCAGGCACCGACGATCGCGGCGGGGCCCCCAATATCGCCGATTTCAACGGGGACGGACGCCCCGACATCGCGACCGCCGGTGCGTCGTTCTACGTTGTTGCGGAGTTCGACGGCGTGGCGTTCTCCGAGCTGTGGCGCGCGGCGACCGAAGATGACTCGTCTCGGGTGACGGGCTCCTCCGTGTTCGACTTCGACGGCGATGGAACGAACGAGGTCATCTACAACGACGAGTTCTTCATTCGCATCTATCCCGGCGTCGAGCCCGACTGTCAGCTCCTGCCTCCGGGCCCGGGGTGCGACGGCATCATGACCGACGAGGAGGTCCTCTTTCAGGACCCCAACACCTCGCGAACCCGAACGGAGTACCCGGTCGTGGCCGACGTCGACGGCGACTTCAAGGCCGAGCTCGTGTTCTCCAACAACTCGGACATCTCGTGGGGACTCGATGGCGGCATCGAGGTCTGGGAGGATCAACTCGACAACTGGGTCGCCACGCGTCCGGTGTGGAACCAGCACAGCTATCACATCACCAACGTGGAGGTGGACGGCACGATTCCCCTGACCGAGCCCGATGCGTGGGACACCCCGGGGTTCAACGCCTATCGACGCAACGCTCAGGGGCTCTCCAACTTCTGCGCGCCCGACCTGGCGTTGTTCGACCTGAGGGTTGATCAGATGGTGTGTCCGACGCTCGACATCAGCGTGGACGTGGCCAACCTGGGCTGTCTGGGCGTTGGCCCTGGCGTGGCGGTCTCGTTCTACGAGGAAGGGGCGGGCTTGCTCGGCACCGTGAACACCCTCGCGGCGCTGCCAGCGGGCGCGTCGGAGACCGTCACCCTCGCCACCGGCCAGTCGATTCCTTCCGCCACGATCTACGCGGTCGTCGACGACGATGGCATGGGCATGGGCGTACTCAACGAGTGCGACGAGAGCAACGAGACCGATCCGTTGCTGGTCTGCACGCCGGTGGGCTAGCCGAGGTTCAGTCCGGGTCCAGCGCGTAGCGCAGCAGGGCGTCCGCATCGGCGGCGCGGCCCTCCGCGTACAGGGCCTCGCCCAGTGCCTTGGTCGTCTGAAGGTAGTTGGTCAGCACGTCGGTGGCGAAGGGGTGCGCATCGACGAAGGGCATCTTCACCAGCGGCCCGTAGCGCTTGAGCGCGGCCTTGTGCCGGGTGACGACCTCATCTGCGGTGGCGGGCGCGAGACGAGGGTGCACGAGCCTCCACAGCACGCCTTCGGGAACTCGGTTCAGACCGACCGAGTGCCGTGAGAAGTCGTTGGTGAGGTACAGCGGGACTTCGTCCCATGCAGGGTCGGCTTGCAGTGCCGTGAGCAACCGAACCGGCTTGTCGATGTCCGGGAGGGTGGGCAGCGCGGTGCGGAGGCGGGCGCGGTACCAGGGGTAGGCCAGCAAGGAGGCATCGATGTAGACGACGCGCTCGCCCTCCCCGAGGACCTCCTGGGCGTAGAGGATCGGGAACGTGCGGTGGTCGTCGGTGCCGACGATGATCGCCTGCGGAGCATCGGGGGTGCGCAGGACGTCGAGGGCGTAACGCTCGAGCCATGGGTTGGTCGAGGGGACGCCGTGCCACGAGGCGAAGACGACCTGTCGCAGCACCAGCAGCGCTCCCGCGACGGCTAGGCCTTGGCCCGCACGTCCGCGATCCGCGAGGGCCGCGGGCAGCGGCGCGAGGGCCAATGCACACACGGGGATCAGCAGCGCCAGGGGGACGAGGTCGAATCGCTCCAGGATCCACTGTCCGAAGGGAGAGGTGGGGTCGAGGTTGTGTACGAGCGGGAACAGGCTCCCCGCGAGCAGGAGGCTGGCGACAAGCCCGACGCGAACTCGCCGAGGACCGGGCCCTCGCCGCACCGCCAGGATGCAGGGGACCAACACCAAGACGCCGCCCAGCAGCCAGTGCGGGCTGATCTGGGCCGAGAGCGCCCCGCCTTGAACCTGCCAGGCGCGGCGCAGTTGAGCCCATGCCGGGACCTGGCCGTTCTTCTGCAGGCTGAGATCGAAGACGCCGTAGTCTCCGCGGGTGATGTGGTGGATCCAGCCCGAGAGCGACTCGGTGTCGCCCCAAGCCCACGCCGCCTCGGGCCCATGGGCCCCGAGCATGAGGGTGAGCAGTGGCGCGAGGCCGAGCAGGCTGCCTGCGAGGCCCTGCAGGCCGGCGCGCGACACGGAGCTCGGGGTTGCGGACTGCGGCCACGCGGCGCCGATGGCAAGCGGGACCAGGAACACCGCGGTGAGGTGGTGGCTGACCGCCAGCCCAAGAACGAGCCCGAGAATCCACGGGGCGCTGCGGCGGACGATCGCGAGGTAGGTGAAGCCGCTGGCCGCGAACAGCAGAGGTCCCCAGACCTCGCTGTCGAAGACGTGAAGGACCACCGGCGGCGCGCAGGCCAGCAGCAGCGTGAGCAGCGTGGCGATGACCTCGCGTGCCCGCACCGTGGCCGCGTCCAGCAGGTGCAGCGCGACCCGGTGCATCAGGGCAAATCCGGCGACGCCCAGCATGGCACAAGGCAGGGCGGCCGCGGTGGCCGGGGCCAGGCCGAGAGCCGCCAGCGCGCGCGCGGGCAGCCCGAGCATCCGCATCCACGGATAGCCCGACGGGTGGGGGACCCCGCCGCGGAGCATCACGGTCGCAAACTCTCCGGCATCCCCGGGTTGGATCGCGCGCGGCAGCGCCCACACTGCGATCGCAAGCAGGATGCCCACGACCAGCAGCGTGCTTCGCATTCCGACCGCAGCGGTTTCGGAGTTCTTCGTCATCGGGACAGCAGATCGTCGAGGGCCAGCATCCAAGACCCGCCGGGGGTGCGGACGAGGCTGCTGGGCTGCAGCCGGCTGCGGACCGCTGCTTCGAGGCCGGGGGTGCTCAGTGCCAAGGCGTGCTCATCGAGAAGCTCGACAAACGGGTCCACGTCATCCTCCAGTGCGGCACTTCCCTCGGGCCACGCCGCGAGCGTGAGGCGCCGTCCTTCGCGATCGAGGATCGGCTGCAGCCACGGGTGTACGTGGTGGCACAGGGCTTCGAGCTCGGGTTCGGTCCAGGTCTCGGCGACGTCTACGACGATGCCGCCGCCCATCAGCACCGAGCTGGACTCTCCCGGCGGCATGACGGCGGCGGCTGTCATCGAACCAGCGGCTCCGCCCAGCTCGTGGACGTCTGCGACTCGGGCGCGAAGAATCTTGAGCGCGGCCTCGGCATCGGGGCGCTGCGCCGGGTCTTCGGCTTGCAGAGCTCGGGCGATGGTGTCCTCGGAGGTTGGCTCCTCGGGCGCCGGCGTCTGCAGGTCTCCATCGAGAAGCCACTGCAGCAGCACGCCGATCGCGAACAGGTCGCTCTGAACCGTGGGCGCGGCACCGCTGCGAAGCTCTGGAGCGGTCATCGCCATCAATTCCTCCAAACCTCCGGTGTGCGTCGCGGTGAGTCCCGAGAGATGGTGACCGCCAAAGGGGGGAACCAGGGGGCGCCCCGCACCGTCGAACGAGACCAGGCTGGGCAGCAGCCAGCCGTGCACCAGGCCTCGGGCGTGGGCGGCCATCAAACCTTCGAGCATGAACGCGATCCAAGCGCGGGCGCGGGAACGGACTCGCCGCATCCCCGGCGGGCGCAGAAGGGTGCGGAGCGATGTGCCCTCGGTCCGAGGCATCACCAGGAGTCCGGCCCGGGCATCGAGCCGCAGGATGGGACGAATGGCGGGGTGTCCGATCGACGCGGCCGCCCGGGCGACGGCGGAGAATCGGTCGAGTTGCTCGGCGACATCGGGGTCGAGTTCGCGGGCGTCGCCGTGTTCGGCCAGCAGGAGATGCAGCTCCACCTCTTCGTGGGTGGCGCGGTCGAGGGCCTGGTATGTCGCTCCAACGAGGCCGGTCCCGCCCAGGCCTGTGACCCGGTAGCGACCCGGACTGACCGCGTCGACGCTCCGCGAGGACTGCCCGCGCAAGACCATCTGCGCGGCGAGGTCGTGCCCCAATGCGGTGAGGGCCCGGCCGAGCTGGTCGCGGGTTGCGTCGTCGTCCTCGCGCAGCTGAAGGGCGGCCTGGGCGTGACGGGCGGAGCCCTCCGCATCTCCGAGTTCCCACGCCAAAGAGGCGGCCAGGGCGAGGGCGGCGTGCGAGCGCAGGGCATGGGTCTGGAGCATGTCGAGGGCTTCCTTGACCTCACCGGCCTCGGCCAGCGCGCGTGCTGCCCCAAGCGGATCCCCGCCGCGCTCCAGGGCGCGGGCTTGCGCGATGGGATCGTCTCGCAGCGCCAGCAGGCGTGCGGCTTCCATCGGCCTGCGGCGCTTCTCGAGGAGCTCAATGGCCGCGTCGACCTCCTGCGGAACCGCGTGCTCCTCGATGTCCGAGAGCACCGCGTCCAAGTGCTGCGCGGCGCCCGATTCCAGCGCAATGCGCAGCGCGTCGAGGCCCTGCTCTGCGTCTCGGTAGGCCGCCAGCGCGGCGTCCCAATCCCAGATCTGCTCAAGGACCGCGCCCGCGAGGTCGGGGCGAGCTCGGGCGCGAAGGGCATCGGCGACTTCTTCGTGAAAGCCCCCCGCGAGCTTCTCGCGCTCGCTCTGCTCGAGTTGGTCGTGCAGCTCTCGTTCGTTCACGGCGCGGGATCCTGCGTGGGCGCGCGAGCTTCCAGTGGCTCGACGGTTCCGCGGACGGGCGATGGGCGGTCATCGTCCGCGGGCGGCATCGCGACCGCGTCGATGAGTCCCGCCGGCAGCCACCACAGCTTGTCCAGCGGAACGACGCCAGCGGGGCCTGCGGATACCCGGGCCACTGCGATCCCTTCGAGGGCCTGGCGTGGTCGCGCTTCAGCACGGGAGATGTATGTGGATGTCTCGAAGGGACACTGGTCGTCGAGCCGCTTCGCGAGCGCGTCGTCGTCGCCGAGTTCGCCATGGATCCACAACGCGGCGGCAGCGAGGCATACCGCGTCGAGCTCTGCGTGCAGGGCTCGGGCAGCCGCAGGCTCGAGGGCGGGCGCGCCCAGCAGGAGTGCGGTGCGCAGCGTGTGCGCCTGAGACCCGCGGGCCACTCGACCACCGACCGCGGTGAGTACCGGGGGCAGGGACTGATGCGCGCTAGAGCGCAGCGGGGCCACCAGCGCGACGTCGACGAGCTCGATGCGCAGCTGGACATCGTCGAGCGTCGCGGAGCCAAGGCCTGCGACGAAGCGTTCGCAGCCAAACCCCTCGGCGCTCAAGGATTCGTGCGCCGCGAGCACCCCGGTGATGTCCGACCAGGCGGCTTCACAGCGGGCGAGGGTCACCGCGGCGGCCGGCTGGGGCTCGGGGAGGGACCGCTTGTGCACCATCGCCGAGAGCGTCGTGACCGCCGAACCCAGGCTCTTGAAGACTTCGGTCGCGGACTGACCCAGGTCTTCTTCAACCTCGAGCTGCCGCTGCAGGACGTCCTTGCCCAGGCGGGCGGGTTCGTTGGCCGAATCGATCTGTGCCTCCACTTCGGCTGCAAAAGCCTCCAGCGCGAGGGCGGCGGGGGCGTCCTTGAGGGCGAGGTGGATCGCCGCCAGTTGAATCAGTGGGACTTGCCCGAAGACGTGACCGCGAAGTTCGTTGTTATGCAAAACCCTGGTGAATCCCAAGGCCTGGTGCGTCTGGTCACATTCTCTGGCGCCGCGCAGGTG
>CAYGTG010000398.1:0-7307 GCA_964352485.1 uncultured Nannocystaceae bacterium
TGTTCACAACCTTCGCCCAGCTCGAGCTCGACGATCTGTCGGAGGATGAAGTCGACTGGCAAGGCTACTTTCAGAGCTGGAAGAGTGACATGTGGCAACGGGCGCGCGAAACCGAGGTGCCCTCGCTCGATGTCGCGGGGCTGTTCCCGTATGCGTTCGGGGCGGATCAAGTCTACCGAGCCTGGACCGCGGGTGGTCTTCAGGAAGTACGAGGCTATGTGCAAAACCCGCCCGACTCTGTCCGGCAGGTCATGGCCGGCTATGCTCGGCGGCCCCCGGAGGTGTTCAACCTCGACACCGAGCTGAACCCGAGAGCGGTCCCCCTTCTCCCTGGACACACCTACCTCAATGGAGGAGGCCAGGACTCGTGGCTGCTGAACACGATGCTGCAGCGCATTGCGGGGAGTTCATTGGGGTGGTCGTCTGAGGTGGAGAAAATCGAGGCGGACCACCTCAGCATTTGGCGGGACGACGCGTCGGGTGATCGCGTTGCGGTGTGGCGACTGCTCGGCAACACCAACGCCATCCGCAACCTGCTGACGGGGTCCTCTTCCCAATGGATCGAGGCGCCTGAAGAAGCCACCACACATCACATCCGACAAGTCGGCGAGGACTGGGTCCTGATCGCCACCGAGACCCCCACCGCAGTCGCCGTCGCAGATGCGATCACCGGCTGGCAAAGCCGGGACGAAGCGCTCCGGCGCTCGGGGCTGGTTCGCGCGCCGAACCCCCGGGGCCTCGTGCTGCCCTCGCATATCCACTGACCGCCTGCGATCAGCCTACGAACCGCTGTGCGAGTGCCTCGTAGTCCTCCCGTTTGCCGTCGCGAACGGTGATCTGCACCCGTCCTCCTGAAATTGGCTGGTTGATCACCGGGTCGGACACGATCTCGTCGTCGACGATGATCGCCATTCGCTGACCGACATTGCGCGCGCTTTGGGCTTCGAGACGGCTCGCTCCGGCAGCGTCGAGCAGCAGGGTCAGCGCGTCGTTGTGGGCCTCGACGCCTACGACACTTCCCGGCTGAATCACGGGAGCTTGCCGAACGACGCGAGCGCCCCATCGTGCGGGGCCCGAACCATCGCCCCACGCATCTCGTCCGAACCGAAGCTCATGCGTGTCCGGGAGCTGCCACGCGCCGGGCAGGTGCGCGAAGAACCCCTCGAGCCCCTCTCGGTCCTCGCCGACCGCCACCACGGCTCCGCGGACTGTCGCGCCACCGTCTCGACCGTACTCGGGCAACACGAGCCACTCGACGATCTCCGAGGCACGGCCCACCTCCGACTCGCTGAGCGCGTTGAGATACGGGTGCCCATGCTCGGCAAACGGGGTTGTGGCGTCGACCGAGAACGCTTCGAGCTGCAGGCCATCACCTGGCGCCGCTGTTGATTTCGAAGCGGAAGGCCCCGTGCAGGCCACGAGCCCAGCCGCAGACCCAGTGACGAGAAACGTTCGTCGATTCATGCCCGCAGCGTAGGACCGACGTGCGCCGATCTGACGATCGGGCATCCAGCAAGGGCAAGACGAGCAAGCCCGGCTCAGACTCGGCGCCGCCGAAGGAACAGGAACGCCAGCAACGCGGAGCAGCCCCACGGCTGTGGGGTCGATGTGCAGCCACAGCCGCCTTCGTCACCGTCTCCAGCCGCCGCGGCGTCGGTGTCGCTTGTGACTTCGCCGGTCGAGGGACCGCCACTGTCGTTCCCACTCCCGGTGGACCCACTGACCGGGCTCGAGGTGTTTGCGCTCCCCGAGTCTCCCGAGCCGCCGGCGGAAGACGCTTCGCCCCCACTGCTCTCCCCCATCGGCGGCTCCTGATCCGTCCATTCGTAGGCGCCGATATCGAACGCGGCGCCAAACGGACGCGGAACCCCAAGACGGTCGTCCGTCACCTCCGCAAGATCGATGCCGACGTCGGTGGGCGCCGAACCCATCACCAGTCGGTAGTCGTGACCGGCTGCGTCTTCGAATGCCGTGCCGTCCACGGCCAGGTTGCTCGCATCGCCAGCAGCGAGAGGCGGTATGGCGTCGGCCAGGAACAGCACGTTTCGCATCGTCGTATCGACGGGGTCGGTGCCATCGTCATCGAACAAGGTCGCGATCTGGCCGCCAAGCGTGGTGTTGTAGATGAGCGGTGAGCTCAACCCCTCCTCGAGTCGAAACCCAAGGTCGAGGTCGTACATGACGACGTTTTGCCACCGGACCTGCGCCGGCGCGCGAAGTCTTCCACCGATCTCACAGTCGAAGATCGTGGCGCGGTCGAGGACAAAGTCCACCTCCTCTTTGATCGTGAACGCCCCTTGGTTGCTGATCGAGTTGCGCCAGCCGTACGCGATCACATCGCGGAACGTGGCTCGCGGTCGCAAACCGTCGCCGTTGAGTCCGTCGCCAACCTTGCTGTCGAACGCGTTCTCCCCGATCGGATCCCCCTGCTCCCAGCCGTTGACGCTGACGTCGAGCGGCCCAGACCACATGATGGTGCGCTCGACGAGAACATTGTCCCAGGGTGCGCGGCTCGGTGAGAGCTGCACGGCATCCCCGGTGACCAAGTAGATTTCGGAGTCGCGCACCGTGAGGTCGAAGACAGAGTCACCCGTGATCCCGTGAGCGTCCGGATTGTTGTCGGGGTCGAACTGCCTGACGCAGTGATGGATGACGCTGGACTCAACGAGGATGTCCGTCGAGTCGCGCAGGTCGACGCAGTCCTGACCGGCGTTCATGATCTCGACGTCGATGAACTCGATACTGGAGCCCCCGCCGACCACACCGTCGCCAGCGCCAAACGTCGAGTCGAAGACGAGGCCTTCAAAGGTGTGGAAGCTGTGGTCGATCTCGAGGGTGGTGCCGTCCGCCCGAATGACCGCCTGTCGCGGTTCTTCAGAGAGGATCGTGATCGGCATACCGTCCTGACCTTCGGTTCGAGTTTGGATGGCCCCGTAGGTGCCCGCCAACGCGTGGACGGTGTCACCGGGCTGTGCCGCATCGACGCCGTCCTGCAGCTCGCTGAACGGGCTCGCCATGCTGCCGTCGCCGCCTGGGCCCGCCGAGGCGTCCACCCAGATCTCGGCCGCGTGGGCCGGCATCGCGTAGGCCGCAACAAGCGTCGTGGTCAACAACCCCCAGGTATTTTTTCTACGCATCGCAAAGCCCTCGACCAGCTTCGCCCACGTGCGTTCTCTTTGCCACCGCCGACCGCGGCGCGCTCAGCCCTCGGGGTTCGGGTTGATGACTCCAGTGCCCGTACCGCCGACGTAGGCGTAGCTGTCCGCCTGGTCGAAGCCCACCACCATGACCATGAACCCCTGCGTGCTGTCGAGGGCGTGAACACCGTCGGCGGCGGGAACCCGGGCAACTTCGTACCCACCTCCAGCATCGATGAACTCGGCGTCGTCGATCGCCACTCCGTCGAGCGTAACCTCGACCCCGGTCGGCCGCGTCACGACGAGCACATCGTTGATCCACT
Source organism: uncultured Nannocystaceae bacterium (assembly GCA_964352485.1). Lineage (GTDB taxonomy): Bacteria > Myxococcota_A > Polyangia > Nannocystales > Nannocystaceae > CAJXVA01. The sequence continues at coordinate 3,461 of CAYGTG010000398.1, forward strand.
CGCTGGGGACCAAGACGATGTAGCGCGGCAGGTACTGCTCGATCGGGCTCTGCTGCGCCATCGCCGGGTCGCCGGTATTGATGCCGCCGCTCAGATTGCCCTCGCCGGTCATATAGTTCGCCAGTGCGATGGGCTTGTCCGCGTCCACCAGGAAGTCTCCCGGGTGTGCGGGCGTGCCCCCAGCGTAGAACTCGATCACGCCGCCAGCCTGCAGGGTCTGCGGGCCAGCGGGAACCCCCGTGACCTCCGGATCCGCGGTGAACGTGACGGTGGTGTCATCTTCCGACGCCACGATTTGCCAGAGCGAATCCTCGGGGTTCGCCTCCTCACGCACCGGCATGCGGGAGGCCACAAAGCTGTTCCCCCACAGGCGTACCCCGCTGAGCTGGTCCTCGATATGGTCGCAGGCGCTTACGCTGTGCGGAATCCATGCACACTCATGTCCAGAGAAGACACCGATCGGCTTGTTGGTGTCGTCGCTCTCGATCCGAGATCCGACGAGCGACGTGTTGAGGGTCGCGACCATCACCTCGGCGATGTCGCCTTCGTCCAGGGTGATCGAAAACGGCACGCCGGGGGTGCCGGCTGGAACGCCCGTCCCGGCTTCCGTGGGCACCGTCGGCACAACCTCGACCGTCGTCCCGTCGAAGCCTGCGACGATCGTCAGGTAGCCGCGACCGAATCCGCCGCCCCAATGCAGCGCCCGATTGAGCGAGTCCCAGCTCGAGACCGGATACAGCAGGGACGCGTCCGAGCTTGCCGCGCCCTGGATGAGCGGGTTGAACTGGTAGGCGACGATCGGGACATCGGAGGTGACGCGATACGTACCGCCGGCCATGACGCCCGACCCCTGGTGATGCTTGTCCGGCAAAGGAAACGCGTGCAGCGTCTGCGGACCCACGCTCATGCTGTCGACGGCCTGCCAGACGCCGCCCACCTTCTCTTCGACCACCACGTCGGCGGGAGTCGCCATCTGAGGGTTGGACACCGCGATCGCGAACTGGTCGTTTTCCAACCCGCGTTTTTGGTCCAAGTCGACCCCGTAGAACAGGCAGCCCACCGTGCTGCCACCGCCGTCAGCCTGTGCGCAGGTTTCCGGAATGATGGGGCCTTCGGGGCTCGGCGGGACGTCAGCGACCGTCCCAACGTCGAAGATCGGCGGAGTCGTATCCGAGCTCGTCACGGACGTGGTGGACCCGGTCGTGCCAAGAGGTCCGGACGTTGACGGGTTCACAGCCGTCGACGCTGCCACGGTGGATGCGGAGTCTTGGCCTGTGCCGTCACCGGTGGACAAGACAACCGTGTCGGACTCGGCACGCGGGTCGTCGCTACACCCGGATACGAAGACGACCAGCCCTACAACTCCAACGCGTACCCACATAGTCGGCCGAGCCTACCAGGCCTCGCGCCCCACCGTTGCCGCTCCTGCGCCACCGGCTAGCCTGCCGGGATGATCGTCTCGCACAGGTCCGTGACCGCGACGGACAGCGCGTCGCCGACGATCGACGGGTAGCCGCTCACGTCGTTGATATCGGACCAGACCGGCTCACTGCCGAAGCCATTGAGAAACTGCCACGCCTTTTGGTTGATGTCGGCGATACAAGCGGGCACCAGGCCCCCGGAGATGATGCAGTCGGCTCCTCCGCATTCCGACTTGGCGGTGAGAAGCGTGGCCAAGTAGTCGCCGGTGGGCTCGGGGGACTTGTCGGGTTCGTCGGTCAAGAAGAACACCAAGAGCACGGCCCCCTCGTCGCGGATGAAGCCGGCGTTGGTATCTGCGTTGCTGGGGTGCGCAACATAGCCCGCGGCCGCGACCGGCATCTCGAACGAGCAGCCCTGCTCGCCCGCAGCGGTTGCCGCCCCTGAGAACCACTCGCTGAGCTCTGCGGGGTCGTCATCGGTCGAGGCCTCGAAGAACGGCACGGTGTCGTAGACATACAGGCGTCCCTGCCCGCCGTTGGTCCCATTGTCTCCTTCGGTTGGCGGCATGTAGCGGGCTTGCACCTCCTCGAGCGTGGCCGCGGTCTGACACGAGAGCGTCGACTCGGCGCAGTCGCAGGACTCCGCGGTGCACCAGAAGTCAGTGGTCGTGACGCCGACATGGACCGAGATGCCGGCTGGGAGCGTTTCAAACATCTGCTCGACGAACGACGGGAACGCACCCGCGAGCGCTTGTTGAAACGTGCCCATCGACGCGGAGTTGTCGATGACGAACAGGATGTCGACGGCGTCGCAGCCGTCGCCACTGGCAACGTCCGAAATCTGCGGCAAGTCAAGGAGTCCCGAGTCCGAGCTCGAGTCAGGGTTGGACCCCCCATCCGTGCTCAGCGCCTGTGTCACCCCGCCCGTCGCACTCGCGGTCGTGGGTTGGGGTTGGGGCTCCTCCTCGGTCCGCGACTGCGCGCAGGCGAGCAGGAGGAGAGCGCTCCCGGCACCTAGCAGCCCGTGGTGAAACCCGACACGACGTCTCACTCGTCTTTTCCATCGCGATCCGCCGCGCCGGGTTTCACCACGGACTGCTAGAGCAGCTCTGGCCCCGCGCCAGGTTTGGTACATCTCAGCCTTCACCCGTCGATCAGCGTAGCAGAGGGTCCACGCAAACCGGTGTTATGATGGCGCCATGACGAGCATCGGTTGGACACGTTTGGCGTTGTCGTCGCTGGCATCGGTCCAGCTATTGGCCTTGGGCTGCGGCGGAGGGGACGCAGGGGCCACAGGCCTGACCCTCGATGGAGCAACCCAGGGCACTTCCACGGGTGGGCCCCCGATCGGGATGAGTGACACCGACAGCACGACCGGCGTGAGCGCTTCAGGCGGCCAGGACTCGAGTTCATCCTCGGGCGCCGCGGACGGGAGCACCACGGACACCGGCGCCGATACCGATGGCGACACCGATGACGCGGAGACGGGAACGACCGGCTGCGGCGATGTCGATCCCCCGGACGAGCACAACACCGACGAGAACTGCGATGGCATCGACGGCGTACTCGACGGCTCCGTCTTCGTGGCAACCCCGGTCAACGGCGGGAGCGACCTCAACGATGGCCGCACCCCGGACACTCCGGTGTCGACGCTCGACCAAGCAATCTCGGTGGCGATGACCTGCGACACCCCTTGCGACGTCCTGATCAGCACCGGGATCTACAACGAAACCGTGACGGTCGTCAGCGGGGTCTCGATGTTCGGCGGCTACGACCCCAGCACCTGGGACCGGGACACCGTGTCCAACGCGGTCACCATTCGCGGCACCGAAGCCCGCACCTTGATCGCTCAGGACCTCGACGCACGTGTGGAGGTCGATGGCGTCACGATTGAGGGCATCGACTTCGCCGACCAAGGCCAAAGCACGTACGCGGTCTGGGTGGATGGGGTTCAAGATGACCTGTTCGAGCTCGACTTCGTCCGGGTGGTCGCTGGCAACGGAGGTTCGGGTATTGACGGCACGAACGGCGACACCGGTGCGTCGGGCCTCAGCGGCGGGAACGCTTCGGGCATCACCGGCGGCTCCAGTGGAGCCTCGAGCTGAGGGGCGATCGGCGGCATCGGTGGCAGCGCGTTCAACTGCGGAAACACGGCGCCCGGCGACGGTTCCGCGGGCGGAGACCCGGTCGATGGCGGCGGGGGAGGCAACCAAGGAACCAACACGTGCGGCGGCTGCAGCGACGAAGCCGGCAACGGCTCACCCGGCAGCGTGGGCGGACCCGGCGGACCCGGAATGGGGGCCACTCCGGCCGACGACGCGGTGGGAGCGTTTGCGGGAGGCGTGTGGATGGGCAGCATGGGGGCCTCGGGATCGCGCGGATTCAACGGCACCGGTGGTGGTGGCGGAGGACCCGGCGGCAGCGAC
>CAYGTG010000399.1:0-1678 GCA_964352485.1 uncultured Nannocystaceae bacterium
TCCGCAGCTCGGCCGACAGCGTCACCTTCACGCTGCTGCCCGTCTCCGCGCTGCTGAGCTACCGCTTCGAGCTGCTCGCCGACCGGTTCAAGGTGCCGCTGGTGCCCTACGCCAAGGCGGGCCCCACCTACGCGCTGTACTGGGCCCGGGACGGTCGGCGAAACATCGCCCGAGACGACGAAGGCGACAAGGGCCTCGGCGGCGTCTGGGGCTACACGCTCAACGCCGGAATGATGCTGAGACTCGATTTCATCGAGCGCGGCACCGCCAAGAAGCTCGACCAAACCACCGGCATCAACCACACCTACGTGTTCGGCGAGTTCTCGTTCAACCGGCTCGACAACCTCGGCGTCGGCAACTCGATCAGCGTGGGCGATGCGACGTGGTTCGCCGGCCTGGCCATCGAGTTCTAGGCTGACGGCTGACGCATGGGCACAGAGCCTCGCGAGACCCTGCCCGCACTGCTCGAGCAATTCGAGACGCTTCTGACCGCGCTTCCCGGGTCGTCGGAGCAGACGGCCAGCGTCGTGCACGCGATGCTCGAGCTCGACGAGGTGCTCGCGATGCACTGTGCCGTTCGGTTCGATGCTGCCTTCTTTGGGGAGGACAGCGCTGAGGTCGCTGGGAGCCAGGCACGCCTCGGCTACGCGCTCGCCGAGGCCGGCGCCTTAACGGAGGCCGCCGACACATGGGTCGAGTCCGCCAAACGCTTCGCACGACACGGAGATCCATCCGCAGGACGCCAGCTGGTCAACGCCGCCTTCGCCTACCGCAATGTTGGCCGACCCGACGACGCCCTTGCCGCGGCAACCCGCGCACTGCAGATCCCCGAGGCTCCGGAGGTGCCCAGCCACAAGAGCGCCACGCTTTGCATCTCGTACGTCTTGGCGATGCGCGAAGCGTTCGAGGACGCGATGGCGGCGTGTGAGGACGGGCTCGCGCTCCCGCTGACCGACTGCGACGAAGACTACGCGGTGCATGCCGAGCTCTGGCATGCCGTCAGCGTCTTGGCCGAGGCGTTCGACGCGCCCGCGCTGCAGGGATACGCGCTGCGCGTGGCGAGCACGTTGCATCCCAGTGAGGCCGAGCAGGCCGAGTTCGCGACCCAGCTCCGCACGTTCGAACAAGCGTTCCCGAACGCACCGCGCATCCTCCCTTCGCAGGACCAGCGCCACGTCGTCCATCGGGACGAGGGCGTCAGCGTCATCGCCCACCCCATCGGCGGCCTCGAGCGCGTGCCGCAGACCCACTGGGCTCTCGGCGAGACGCTCGACGTGCCGGCCCCCCAGTAGCGGCGGCCTCGGGACGGTCGAACGGAGGTACCCATTTTCGGAAGTTGAAGTCCCGTGGAGGGGTCCAGGCCCTTTCAACTTCCAAATGTGGGCATTTGGCGGAACGGCGGAGCGCGCCAAGCATGCAGGCGGGGGTCGACGAGGCAGCGCTTCGCCGCGGCGATGGCGCTGGGCTCGGCACGCACCCGCAGCGAGTGCAGGGCCCGAACCGACACCCCCACCGCCGTCGCGATGCTCGAGCGAGGCGAGCCTCCGAGCTCGGCGGCCAGGCCGACAAACGTTGCGCGGCACGGATGCCCCCGGCGATAGCGATCGTCCGGCCGGCATCGTAGGGAAGACGCGCAAGCGGAGGCGATCGCGTCGAAGGTCGCTGCCAACCCCGTGTT
>CAYGTG010000399.1:1688-4166 GCA_964352485.1 uncultured Nannocystaceae bacterium
CGTGTGTCCGGGGGGTGTACGGGCCGAGTCTGAGCAGCTGCCGTCGTCGACGGTAAACCAAAACATCTGGCCCGGCGTGTACCCCAGCACGTCGCGAATGGTCGCTGGCCCACCCCATGGGTCGTGAACGAGGCCGAGCGCGTCGCGAAACGTGGACCAGGGCCAGAGCAGCGGATCGGTCGTGAGCCCTGCCCGCACAGCGTTGAGGAAGTTGTATCGGGCAGTCCGGCGAGCGATCGCACGCGTGTGAACGGGCTGGGGCGGGGCGATGTCCCACCGGGTCCCAAATGCTCGCCCGTGATGCTGCAGAACCCGCCGAAACGCCGCCATGCGGAACTCATCGAGCGGCGCATGGGTGTGCGTGTGGTCGGGCATGAGCTTGTTGGACACCGCATCGGGAAACACCCGCCGAATCCGCCCCCACAGCCACGCGGCCGAGTCCCACTGCGTCACCCGGTCGAAGCCACCGCGGGTATGAGCCACCAAATGAACGAGCTGCACCCCCTGCTCGTCGACCACCGACGGCGCAGTGTTGCAGAATCTTTTCGGGAGCGCGGGCCTCTTACCGGTCACGCTGTCGGCCAGATGAGCTACCCGTTTTAGGAAGTTGAGGACCCGCGGAGGGGTCTACGCGCCCTCAACTTCCGAAAACGGGCACTTGCGGCACGGCTGCGGCACCGCCGCCTACACGGACCCCACAGTCGGCCAGCTTGCTGACCATCGCCATCTCGATCTGACGGCGCTGCAGCGAGACGTCGGTGATCTCGACGATCAGTCGGTCGCCCACGGCGAACACCTTGCCGCTCTTGACCCCGGTCATGATGGCGCCCATGTCGTCGACCTCGAACTTCTCTCGGAGTTCACGCTCGATCTGAGCCCGACGGACCATGCCGTCGACGGCCGGAGCATCGAGGGTGACGTACAGGCCGCCCTTCGACATGCCGTTGATGGAGGCTTCGAACCGGTCGCCGATCCGGTCGCGCATGAACGCCGCACACAGCAGCGCCTTCGCGTCGCGTTCGGCTTGGGTGACCGAGCGCTCCTTCTCGCTGCAGGCGCTCGCTTGGGCCGTGCTGTCGCGCATCGAGGGCATCCGGGGCACCGGATCGGGCCCACAATAGCCGCCGGTCTGCCGGAGATACGCCTTGAGCACCCGGTGACTGATCAAGTCCGGATAGCGGCGGATGGGGCTGGTGAAGTGCACGTAGGCCGGGCTGGCGAGCGCGAAGTGGCCCAGGTTGTGCGTCGAGTACTCGGCCTGCGCGAGCGTGCGCAGCAGCAGTGCGTTGAGCGGAGCCCTCCGCTCGTGATCTTCGAGGCGTTCGAGCAACGCGCCGAAGGCCAGCGGCGTACGCATGTCCTCGGCCGACACCTCGACACCGAGCAACCCGGCGACCTGCACAAAGCGCTCGATCCGAGCCTCGTCGGGCCGGTCGTGGGCGCGATAGACTACCGGAAGGCGGTGCTCCACGGCCAGCTGCCCCACCCCCTCGTTGGCCGCGACCATCAGCTCCTCGACGAGGTTGTAGGCCCGCTTCATGTCCGGGTCTTGGCGAGCCTGCACCACGTCGCGGACCCGCTCGCGATCATCTTCATCGAGAATGACCTTCGTCTCGGGCAGGTGGAGCTCGACGGCACCCCGCTTGAGCCGAGCGGAGCGGAGCCGGTCTGCGGCAGCGCGCAGCATCACAACGCGCGCGCCGATCTCGTCTTCGAGCGGCTTGGCGCCGCTCATGTGGTCCGCGGCCTGGTCGTACGAAAGGCGGGCCTTGGACTTGATCACCGCGGCGGCGACCTCGGGCTTGCCCATGGCACCGCGGGCGTCCACGTCGAACGAGACGACCATCGCGCACCGCTCCTTGTGCGGGACCAGCGAGCAGATGCCGGCGCTGAGCGGCATCGGCAGCATCGGGATGACCCTCGAGGGCAGGTAGCAGGAGAAGTAGCGGTTGCGGGCCTCAGTGTCGAAGATGTCGCCTTCGTGCACGTAGTGCGAGACGTCGGCGACCGCGACGTGGACCCGCATCTTGGCCCGCCGGGGGTCCTTGCCGAGCAGCTCCACGCAAACCGCGTCATCGAAGTCCCGAGCGTCGGGCGGGTCGATCGTCATGAAGTCGAACTCCCGCATGTCGGCCCGATTCTCGCGGTCCGCCTTGACCACGCGGTTCGGGACGAGCTCCGCCGCATCGAGCACCGCCTGGGGAAGGTGCGGATCGACGCCGTGCTCGACGAGCACCCGCTCCTCCTCGGTGGCCAACGACCCGGGCTCACCGAGCACGCGATCGACCGTGACCGAGAAGGCGTCTTTCCAAGGGTCGGGATAGTCGACAATCGTGGCCACGACGACCATGCCGGGCGACGCGTCGGTCTCGGTCAGCACATCGGCTTCGCCCAGGACCCGCGGATCGTCGGGCTCGATGAACAGCCGGCGGCCGCGGCGACGCAAGACGCCCGTCACCCGGGTGCGGGCGCGAGAGA
>CAYGTG010000399.1:4176-7284 GCA_964352485.1 uncultured Nannocystaceae bacterium
CCGGGCCACCACGACACGATGACCTGGTCGCCATCCATCCCGCCGTTGCGCTCGGGAGGTGGCACGAACACCGACGGCTCCCCATCGCCGCGATCGACGAACGCGAAGCCGGCGGGGTTGACCAGCAGCTTGCCCTGCACGATGCGAGGATCGCCCGAGGATCCCTTGGGTTCGTTTCGAGGCCCGCTCGGGCGGGGTGCAGAGTCCGGCCGCACGCGTCCGGGCGTCTTCGGCTCCCAGCTCGACCCCTGATCGGAGCCGGACGCGGCAGGCTTGCGACGCGTCGATCCCTTCGACCACGACGACTTCGACGAGCCCCGCTTTGCGCTGCCCGTCGAAGCACCTCGGGCACCATGCGTCGCCTTGGCCTTGCCCTGCTTCGTCTTCGGTTTCGGTTTCGCCTTGCGCGCCACGGCGGCACGCTATCAGTCCAGCGGGCGGACGGAAAACCCGCCCCCAATGGCCCGCAGACGGCCAGCGCTTCAACGCAAGCCGCGGAGGAACCCGTCATCGGACCCGACCACCAACGTGCCGGCGTCGGTGATCGCCACCGAGCTGTCGATGTCGGTCGGAAACTCGACATTCCACCGAACCTTGCCCTCGGGGGTGACGGCGTAGAGGCGGTCGTCCTGACTCCCCACGTAGACGACTTCATCGGCGTCGAGCACCGGGGAGGCCGCAATCCGTCCTCCGGAGGGAAGCATCCAGTGCACGTTGCCGGCGGGGTCGAGGCTGTAGAGATTGCCGTCGAACGAGGAGAGGTAGATCGTTCCGTCGGCCGCAACCGCCACCGAGGAGCGGATGTCGCTCTGGGAGACGAAGCTCCACTTGAGGCTGCCGTCGGTGCGCAACGCAAACATGCGGCCATCGTCGGCTCCGATGTAGATCGATCCGTCGATGCCGGCCGCGGCCGATCCGTCGACGTCGGCGCCCACCTTGTAGCGCCACGCTTGGGTGCCATCGGAGTTCAGGGCCGTGACGAAGCCGTCTTGGCCCCCGAACACGACCAACCCCTCCTTGGTCACCAGAGGGCTCGAGAACACGTGCTGGGCCCGTTCTTCATCGGCAGGCCAGTGCCACACGACGGCGCCTGCGGTGGTGATCCGGTAGACACCATCGGCGCCGACGTACAGGTCGCCGTCGGGTCCCAGCGTCGGGCCGCCATCCACATCACAGCGAGCCCCCTCGGGGCCCGGCGCTCGGGCGGGATTGCAGTCGCCGAGCTTCTTGGACCAGACGATCTTCGACTCGCCCGGCTCGATCGCGTACAGCGTGTCGTCGTCCGCGCCCACGTACAAGCGGCCATGACTGTCCTGGGCGGCGGTCGACCAAACCATGCCCCCCACGGTCAGGTCCGTGACGATGGACCCAGCGCCTGGGCCGTCGGCGAGCACCCCCACGAATCGACCCGCGTGCGTCCCCACATACGCGACGGTACGGCCTTTTTCGTCCGTACCGAGTGTAGGTCTGGCGAACACAACCGAGCCGAGGTCGACCTGCCAGGCTGCTTTGGGCGCCTCCAGGGGTCCACGACCGCGCGAAGGGCGGTCTCCCGCCGGACCACCCCGTCTCCAAGAGTCATCGGGCGACGCTGGCTCGGCAGCCTGCCCCTGCAGGGCATCTTTCGAATCTGCGTCGACGCACAGCGAGTCGACACAAATTCTCTCGCCCTTGCAGTCGAGATCTTTCGTGCAACCCGTCTTTGGGGCCGGTGTGGGCTCCGGTCGGCAGCCCAGGACTGCGCTTAGCACGCAGAGTGCGGCAGCCGGTACTCGGCAACGGGGTGCTGCGTCAAGGCCGATTGTGTCGTCGCGCTTTGACATGAAAATATGTAGGTGGTAGGGGTACGCAGTCATTGGAGCCGGTCTCGTAGGCCGGCAAAACGTAGTGTTTTCGGGCCCCTCGGTGAACGCGTGCGCAGACACGAGCCCCCCGACCACTCTCCCCCGACGTGCAGCGAGACCCAAGCCTGGCTGAAGCCCAAGCCGCTCCCGTCCAAACGGAAGAGCCCGTCGAAGAGATTTACTACCGCAAGGGCGACATCGACTTCTGCTTCCTGCTGAATCGGCGTCATCACAACCTGCGGGTGTTCGACTACAGGGTAGGCAACTACCAGCAGAAGCGCGACTTCTTCGACCGGATCGCCCGGGCCGAGGGTCTGCGCAAGGTGTTCACCGTCGTCGAGAAGCAGGACAGCAAGAGCTGGCGCTCCGTTGGCTTCTCTCGCGAAGGTGCCATCCCCGGCTACTTCCGGACCGCAGACGCCTACGTGATGAGCCGAGTCTACACCGAGGATGGAGACCCCATCCAAGGCGGCGCACCCAAGCTCACCGGCCCCAACGTCGCCACCCGCGAGCCTCAAGACAGCAAGCCTCGCGGTCTGAACCTTGAGATCGTCACCGAAGAAGATCGACTCAAGGACATCACCGAGACGCTGCAGGACGGGTCGATCTACGCACCCTTCCGCCGCGGCATGTTCCACCCCGACGTGGGTGTGCACGGAAAGCAGGGCAAGCGCGAGATCTGGCTCGGCGCCGAAACGGACAGCTCTTTCGGCCACGCCAAGGTCGATCTCATGACCGTCCCCCTCAAAGAGGACGACATGCCGCAGTACGAGTTCACCATGCGAGCCCTGCTCGATGAGCTGCTCAAGATGGACACCGCCAGCGTGTTCGGCCTCAGCGCCGTTGACGACGAGCTGTGCAACCAAGTCTACGCGACGCTCGGCTTCAAGGTCACCGCCCGGCTCACCGACCACGTGGTCAAGCCCTCCGGCGACTTCGTCGGTGTCCAACTCTGGCACCGCCGCCTGACCTCGAGCAACTCGCCGCGGTTGCCGAGCTTTATTTAAGTTGTAAGGGGAACCGCTTGGTTCCCCTCGCTGCGGGGGCGTAGCCCCCTTCGCTCACCCCTCCCAGGGCGCCCGGTTGGGCTTGCTCGTCGCTTTGCTCCTCCTCCCTACCGGGGGTTTCGCGACAACTCGGCGGGCGCCCGGTTGGGCTTGCTCGTCGCTTTGCTCCTCCTCCCTACCGGGGGTTTCGCGACAACTCGGCGGGCGCCCGGTTGGGCTTGCTCGTCGCTTTGCTCCTCCTCCCTGGGTGTAAGGGG
>CAYGTG010000400.1:0-7279 GCA_964352485.1 uncultured Nannocystaceae bacterium
AGCGAGGGCCTCCTGCACCAGGCCCTCGCTCATGGCATCCAGGGCGCTGGTGGCCTCGTCGAGGATCAGGACCTTGGGGTCGCGAAGGATGGCCCGCGCGATCGACACGCGCTGGCGTTGGCCGCCGGAGAGCTGGACGCCGCGCTCGCCGACCTTGGTGTCGTAGCCGTCGGGGAACTCGCGGATGAAGCCGTCGGCGTTGGCCATGGCTGCCGCGCGCTCGATGTCGGCGTCGGAGGCGGTGAGGTCGCCGTAGCGGATGTTGTCGCGGATCGTGCCCGAGAACAGGATCGGCTCCTGAGAGACGACCGCCATGCGGCCGCGAAGCTCGGCGAGCGCGACGTCCCGCACGTCGATGCCGTCGAGGGTGACGGTGCCTTCGGTCGGGTCGTACATGCGCTGAAGCAGCCGGGCGACGGTGGTCTTTCCCGATCCGCTGCTGCCGACCAGGGCACAGGTCTTGCCGGGCTCGATCAGCAGGGACACGCCCTGCAGCACGGCCGAGTCGCGATCGCCGTAGGTGAAGCTGACGTTGTCGAACACGACGTGGCCCTTCACCTTGTCGAGGGACACGGGCGCATCGGGCTCGACGAGGTCGGAGCGGGTGTCGAGGATCTCGAAGATGCGGGTGGTGGCCCCGAGCGCGGCTTGCAGGCTCGCCCACGTGCCCGCCATGGCTCCCACGGCGCCGGCGACCATCATCGTGTAGAGCATGAACTCGGTGAGGTCGCCCGGCGAGATCGCGTCGGTGGCGACCATGCGTCCGCCGAGGAAGAAGATGCCGGCGATGGCCGAGAACGCGAGGAAGCTGCTCAGGCTCATGAACCAGGAGCCCGCGAGCACGCGCTTGATGAACAGGTCGAAGCTGCGACCCACCGAGACGCCGTAACGCTGCACCTCGAAGTCCTCGCGCGTGAAGGCCTGCACGGTCTCGATGCCGGCGATGCCCTCACCCAGCTCGGCGTTGGCCTGGGCCAGCTCGTCTTGGGCCTTGCGCGCGAGCAGGCGGATCTTGCGGCCGAAGAAGACGGTGGCGACGACCAGCGGCGGCACGACGGCGAGCATCACCAAGGTGAGCTGCAGGTTGGTGTACAGCAGGATGCCCACGCCCCCCACGAGGGTGAGGGTGTTGCGTGCGGCCATCGAGACGTCGGTGCTGACGGTGCCGTGCACCTTGCCGACGTCCTCGGCCAGCCGCGAGAGCAGCTCGCCGGTGCGCTTCTTGTGGAAGTAGGTCTGCGAGAGGGTGACCAAGTGGCGATACAGCTGCACCCGCAGGTCGGCGACGACGCGCTCGCCCACCCAGGAGACCATGTAGTGCCGAAAGAACACGAACACCGCCTGGACCGCGAAGATGCCGACCAAGGTCAGGCTGTGTTGGGACAGGGCGGTGACATCCTTGTCCTTGAACGCCGCGTCGATGACGTCGCCAAAGTAGGCGGGGTACAGCAGGCCCAGGCCGCTGCCGATGAACAGGCAGAGCATGGCGAGCCCGAGGCGGAGGCGGTAGGGCCACGCATATCCGAGCAGGCGGCGCAGGCGGGTGCCGACGGGCATATTGTCGACGGATTCGGTCGTAGGCTCGCCCACGGGCGAACGCTAGCACGCGAGAGCGCACCATCTGACGGCCGCGTTGGAAACCCCCAGCGCCCTCGCGCGCGCCACCTCCCCGTGTGGGAACGGGAGGGCACGGGCGATCGGGTGGTCATCAACGTTCGAGGCCGTCCATGCGGAGGCCATCATGTGTTTCATCGTCCCGCATCAAGGGCTCGCGCCCGCGAGGATATCGCCAGCTAGCCGCCCACCGGTGGCGGCCTGGCGCTGGCGGGCTACGGTTACGGCATGCCTGTGTTTCACGATTTTGAGATGGAGTCGATCACCGGAGACCCGGTGAAGTTCGACCAGTTCGCTGGCAAGGCCGCGCTGGTGGTCAACGTCGCGAGTCAGTGAGGCCTCACCGGTCAGTACGCAGGTCTGCGTACGCTGCACGAGAGCCGCGACGACCTCAACGTCCTCGCCTTTCCCTGCAACCAGTTCGGCAAGCAAGAGCCGGGCACCAACGCCGAGATTCTCGAGTTCGCAAAGTCGAAGTACGACGCGAACTTTCCGATGTTCGCGAAGATCGAGGTCAACGGCGACGGTGCGGCACCGCTGTACAAGTTCCTGCGTGAGGGCGCTCCGGGGGACGACGGGGCAAGCGAGATCAGGTGGAACTTCGCCAAGTTCCTGGTCGATGCGCAGGGCAAGGTGATCAAACGCTACACGCCCAAGACCACGCCCGAAGAGGTCGCAGCCGACCTCGACGCTGCGTTGGGGTAGTCGACGTCTTCAGCGTGCGAGGTGCGGGCACGCTGCCGCACCTCGTTCACGCGCTGGAAGCCGCGGTCAGGACCGGACGCAGCGCGGTCGCGACCTCCTGCGGTTTTTCCTCGTGCGAGAACAGCTTCGCACCGGGCACGACGTGGAGCTGGGCATCCGCAAAGGTGTCGACCATCTCCCGCGCCCATGCGATCGGGAAGAACGGGTCGTCCTCTCCCCACACCAGCTGCACGGGCACTTGAATCTGGGCGTGCACCGAGGCCAGCTGCTCGACCAGCCGGATGTCCCAGGCGCGGATGAGCTGTCCGGCAGCCCACCGTCGCTCCGGGTCATTCTTCAGCGGCGCCAGCACGAACTCCTCGAACGTCCCGCCCAGAAGGCTGGGGTCGCAAAAGCAGTCGCCCAGCAGGAACTTGTTGCGCCGCAGGCCCCGGCGCATGCCAGCCCAGGCGAGCATGTGCTCAAATCCGGGAAGCCTCCCCATGGCGAGGAACTGCCGGAAGCGAGCACCAAGGCCCTGGGGCTGCTCGGTGTTGACGAGCCCCATCGATCGCAGCCTCGCATCGCCGGCGACGGCATGGCGCGCCATCAGGCCGCCGCTGTCATGCCCGACGACGGCGAAGTCTTCGAGCTTCAGCGCGTCGATCACGATTCGGATGCTCTGGATGTGCTGGTGGAGGTCGATCTTGGTGGAGCGGTCGAAGCGACTGTGACCGGAGCCGACGAGGTCGATGACATGGCAGGTCACGTGCGGGGCCAAGTGGGGCAGCAGCCGCCGAAACGTCGCCCCGCTGGCGGGCCATCCGTGCACGAACAAGACGTCGGGTCCGCTGCCGCAGCTGCGAACGGCCACCTGACCGGCGCCCACGTCGATGTACCGGTGTGGCACCGCGCGGAAGAGTTCGGTGGCGTGTTGGGCGTCGAGGGTGCTCATGCCGCGAAAGGTGGGCCGCGCCTCGAGATCCAACAACGACCTCCCCAGGTAAGTGACGCGCTCGCGCCATCCCACTACGCTCGGGGTGCGCCGATCATGCAGACCAAGACCCCGACCACGCGGCTCTTCCCCGCCCTGCTGCGCCACTGGCGAAACAAGCGAGGGCTGAGCCAGCTCGACCTGGCCCTGGCCGCAGACGTGTCTGCGCGGCACATCAGTTTTCTGGAGACGGGCCGCTCCTTGCCAAGCCCACAGATGGTGCTCCGGCTGGGCGCGACGCTGGACGTCTCGCTGCGCCACGCCAACGAGATGCTCCGCGCCGCGGGGCACGAGGCCGTGTACCCCGAGCCGAGCGTGGAGCAGGGCCTGCCGGAGGCGGTGTCCGAAGCGCTCTCGCTGATGAAGACCCACCATGAGCCCTTTCCGCTGCTCGTGATGAACCGGGCCTACGATCTGCTCGACCTCAACGCCGGGGCGCTCACCCTGTTTCAAGCCGTCCTGCCCCAGCCCGAGGCCGGCGTCGGTCCCATGAACCTGGCCCGACTGACCTTCGATCCCAGCGGAGCTCGAAGCTCGATCGCGAACTTCGACGAGGTGGGCTCGGCGCTGCTGTGGAGGATCCAGCGTGAAGTCCTCGCCGAACCCGATGACGGGCCGCTGCGGGCGCTGCTGGACGACCTGCTGGAGATGCCCACCGTCGACGAGCACTGGCGGGACGCAGACCTCAGCGTTCCATCGACCCCCTCGGTGCTCGTCAAGCTCCGAGTGGGTGAGCAGGTGCTGCAGTTCATGACGATGATCACCGCGCTGCAGGCTCCGCAAACCGTGGCCCTCGACGAGCTTCGCATCGAGACATGGTTTCCCACCGACACCGCAACGGCCGACGCGTGCCGAGCACTGCGCGGCTGAGCCCCGAAGAAAGGACCGTCATGAATCGCACGAGACTCCTCGCCATCGGGATGCTGATCCCCTTCTCCGCCCTCACCGTCTACGCGATCGTCGACGTCGGTCTCTCCCAGATCTTCGCGACCCAGCTCTCCACCTCCGGCGGCCTGCAGATCTGGTTCGACCTGGTCATCGCCATCGTCCTCATCCTCCTGTGGATGATCCCCGATGCCCGCCGGACCGGCCGACGCGCGTGGCCCTACGTGCTGCTCTCGCTGGTGGCGGGGTCGTTTGGGCCGCTGCTCTACCTGGCGCTGGGATCGCGGGCAGACAGGAGCAGCGCCGAGAACTGAGGGGTCCCACAGGACTGCGGGCGTCCGCGATCCGGGACACCTGTCCGGGGGCTGATGTCATGTTTGGCGCGGGAACGCCGATGCAGAAGTCTGATGCCATGCGAAGCAGCCCCCTCGTCATCGCCGCATCCGTCCTCACGGCCTGCTTCTCCCCCGAGGTCGATCCCAACGCGAGCGGATCCGGCTCGGGCGGAGACGCCAGCACCGGGACCTCCGGATCTTCGGACGGCCCCCCCGGGTCCTCCACGACCGTAGACGACACCGGAACGAGCACCGATCCCGACACCACGGCCTCAGAAGCCCAGACCAACACGACCGACCCCAATGACGCCGCGCCCATCGTCGAGGCGTTCACGGTCAACGGCTCCACCCGCCCCGCCGAGGTCGACGAAGGCGGCACCATCACCCTGGAGGCCGAAGCAACCGACGATGTGGGGGTCGCGGGCGTGGAGTTCTTCGACGGGGAAGACTCCCTGGGTGTGGTCCAGTCGGGGCCGTTCGAGCTCGAGGTGGCCGTCTCGAGCGTCGACTCCGGGAGCCATGTGTACCGAGCTGTCGCGACGGATACGATCGGGCAGACCGGGGAATCGCAGGAGGTCGTGTTGTCGATCAATATCGTGGGGGGGGTGGTCGAGTTTTTGCGCGAGGACCTGTTCACAGGAGTGGACGTGCTCACGGTGATAAACGGAGGAGTCGATGCGGGCATGCGAGACCGCGTCTTCCTGAACGCGATCATCGACGATGGAGGGAGCAGCCAGGTGATGGCGTTCAATGACGACTTGAGTCAGCTGTGGTCGCGCACAATCCCGGGTCAAACTCCCGGAAGGCCAGTGACCGCGGATGGGCAACTGGTCGTCGGCTCGACGGACAGCGAGGCGCTCACCCTCGTCTACCGCGTGCTGTCACCGACGACCGGAGATACGATCACCAGCCTCATTCTCGAAACAAACGCCGGGAGTTCCCTGGATATCGCTGGCTCGGGTCGGGTCTCAACGTCCGCCGACCGTATCGTAGTCAACAATTCGCTCCAACACATCGCGGCGTATGATTCTGAGTTGTCCGAGCAAGTCTGGCTCGCAAACCAACCCGGGACGACAGATCTTGCCGAATCGGGCCCACACCTGTTCGTCTCATTCGGCCGTTCCGGCACGAAATGTGCGCCCGGTTCGGACTTCTGTGTTCGGAGGTTCGGCTCGGATGGACAAACCGACTGGACTGCAGGACTGCCGGCAACACACCCTGGCCTGCTCGCCCCGCATCCAGACGGTGGAGCGTTTGCCGTCGTCGGCTTTTCTGACACCGGCTACGAGGTGTTCCGGATGCAAGCCGACGGGGCCATAGCGCTCCTCACGACTCTCGGCGAGGATGAGGCTCAATACATCACGGCTGCAGCCGCAGATGGCGCAGGTGGACTGGTCCTGTCCGGGTCAACGGGCGGCTACGGCACCGGCCGAGCCTTCGTGACCCGGCTTCGCGGAGATGGAACCGTCGAGTGGGATAAGCGCCCGTTCTTCAACGGCGGTGTCAACTCCGCAGCTCTGGACGTCGAGGTCGACGGAGATTCGGTGTTCGTCTACGGAGTCGCAAACAACTCCACGGACTTCCTGAGTTTCACCGGGGATGCCTGGATCGCGCGCCTCAGCTTGTAACAGCAAAGAACAGGCCGCTCGACAACCGTCGGCGGCCCGCGAGGTCAAGCTAAGCGAGCTCAGCAAGCTCAGGCGCCCGTCCACTCAGTGGGGACGGCCGTGAAGCTGAGATGGAATACCCAACCGGTCCCACCGGCATCCGCGTCAGCGTCGTTTAGGAGGTCGACAAGCGGGCGAGGATCCTGGCCGGGCAGCGTCACTTCTGTCACCGCCGCAACTTCGTTCGTCACGAAGCCCTGAATGTTGCCCGAGATGAGGTTGCCTGCCGGGTCGCCGACGTACGTCGCTGCGACCTGAACATCTTCAAGGGGGAGGGCGAAGAGCCCGGCCGCGATCGTGACCGAGTCGTACTCGGCGAGGAAGCATGGTCCCGCGGTGGGGGTAATATCTGCGCCACTCAGGTTCGCAGGGTCGGCCGCGTAGCACTCCTCGCTCGACGAAAGGTACGTCGACTCAGCCACAGTTGTCTCTCCCAGGACGTCGCAGGTGGAGCTGTCCTCGGGCGCGGTGCAGCTAGCGTTGGCGAATCCGAAGACATCCGAGCCGCCATCCGACTGGTCGAGCGGTCGGAACTGAAGCACGAACCCAAGGTCGAGGTCGCCATCTTTGTCCGTGTCCATCGTCAGGCTGTCGGTCAGGGCTGAACCCGCGATGTCGTTCAGCGAGATCACAAGCGTCAGTGGAGGGTCTTGGACGCCCAACGAGTTCACGCGGAAGTCCGCGTCCATCGGCACCACGGCCTCCGTATCCCCCTCGGTCTCCCCAATCGTCGGGTCGGTCGTCTCACTCCCGGTGTCGGGGTCCGGATCCGTCGTGCTGGTCGATCCCGTGGTCGGCGTCACCGTGGTCGGACCATCGCTGGTGGGGGTGTCGGTGGTCGGGCCCGTCGGTGCGGTCGTGCCGCTGGTCGAGGCGTCGGTGTCGGTCTCGCCGCCTCCGCCTTCGGAATCGTCACCACACGCGGTCAAACCCAGGCCAAGCGACAAGGAAACAAGAAGGGTCAAGGAAGCTCGAGACATGCCGGGAACTATACAGGCTGACGAGTCCGGACAAAAAAGCGGGGCGAGCCGTCCAGGCGGCGGGCGAGCTGGTAGCGTCCCCGGCCGTGGGGCTATCGCTGTGCATGTCGGTCGCTTGGG